>DATABW010000447.1:0-8181 GCA_036259375.1 Woeseiaceae bacterium | reverse complement strand
CTGATCGGGGCGCTGCCGCAGGCGCTGTCCGTACTGACGGACCCGGCGGACTGCGGGCCGGTGGTGCTCGCGCTCCCGCAGGACGTGCAGGCGGAGGCGTTCGAATACCCTGCATCCCTGTTCGAGCCGGCGCTGCACGCGATCGCCAGGCTGCGGGCCGACGGCCGCGGGATCGCCGAGGCTGCCGCGTTGCTTCGCTCCGCAAAGCGGCCGTTCGTCGTCGTCGGAGGCGGTGTGCACTACGCCGGCGCCTTCGCTGAGCTGGAGCACTTCGTGAACCGGCACGGGCTTCCTTTCGCGGAAACGCAGGCCGGCAAGGGCGCCTTGCGCTGGGATCACCCGCTGAACACGGGCGCAATCGGCGTCACTGGCAGTTCCGCGGCGAACCGGCTGGCGGGCGACGCCGACGTGGTCGTCGCGGTCGGCACGCGCCTGCAGGACTTCACGACCGGGTCGGGCCGGCTTTTTGCCGCGGAGGCGCGATTCGTGTCGATCAATGTCAACCGCCACGACGCCGTTAAAAGGCGCGCCCTGGCACTCCGAGGCGATGCGGCCGTGACGCTGGCGGATATCGACCGCGAGTTGTCGCCCCTGTCGCGCGATGCGTCGCGCGCAGCGCAAATCGCTGCGTCGATCGCCGAGTGGCGGGCCGCCGTCGAGGCGGCAACCGGCGCGGTGCCGAACGGACTGCCTTCCGATGCGCAGGTGCTCGGGGCGGTCAATCGCGCGGCCGGAGACGATGCGACGGTGGTGTGTGCGGCGGGCGGGCTGCCAGGAGAATTGCACAAGCTCTGGCGTGCCTCCGGGCCGGGCAGTTATCACCTGGAATACGGCTACTCCTGCATGGGATACGAAATCGCCGGTGGCCTGGGAGTGAAAATGGCCAGGCCGGAGCGCGAGGTGATCGTGCTGGTGGGCGACGGCAGCTATCTCATGCTGAATTCCGAGATTGCGACCTCCGTCGCCCTGGGCCTGAAGCTCACGATCGTAGTGCTCGACAATCGCGGCTTCGGCTGCATCAATCGCCTGCAGCAGTCCTGCGGCGGAGAGCCGTACAACAACCTGCTGCCCGACACGCCGGCGATCGATTTCGTGGCTCATGCGCGCGCACTCGGCGCGGCCGCGTCGGGTGTGGAGAACATCGCCGCGCTGGAAGCCGCGCTCGCAGAGGCGTTCGCTGCCGATACGACGCAGGTGCTCGTAATAGAGACCGACCCGGCCAGCTCCACCCGCGCCGGGGGCGCCTGGTGGGACGTCCCTGTGCCCGAAGTCTCGACCAGCGATTCGGTACGGCGCGCCTTTGCCGAGTACGAAAGGAAACGTGCGCAGTGACAATCCGGCTCGGCATCAACCCGCTCACCTGGAGCAACGACGACCTGCCGTCCCTCGGCGCCGATATCGACCTCGATACGTGTCTGCGCGAAGCGGCCGCGGCCGGTTATGCGGGTGTCGAGCTGGGTCACAAGTTCCCGCGCCGAGCGGAGGTGCTCGGGCCGCTGCTGGAGCGGCACGGCCTCTCCCTGGTCTCGGGCTGGTACAGCCTGCGGCTTGTCGAACGCACGGCCGGGGAGGAGTTTGCGGCGATGCAGCCTCACCTGGAGTTGCTGCAGGCGCTGGGCAGCGACGTTATGGTGTGCGCCGAAGTGACCGGCTGCGTTCATGGCGACCTGCAGACGCGCCTTTCGCGCCGGCCGAGGCTGGCGGAATCCGCGTTCGAACGGTTCGCAAACCGCCTGGCCGAGCTGGCAGCACGGATGCGCGAGTGCGGCATGCGGCTCGCGTACCACCACCACATGGGAACGGTCGTGCAGTCTGAGGAGGACGTGAACGCGCTGCTGGCCGCTTGCGACCCGCCGGTCGAGTTGCTGCTCGACACCGGACACCTGCGCTATGCCGGTGGCGACCCGGCACGTGCTGCACGCAACCATGCGCACCGTATTGCCCATCTGCATTGCAAGGATATCCGCCCACAGGTGCTCGAGCGCTGCCTGAATGCGGACACCAGTTTCCTGGAAGCCGTGCTGCAGGGCGTGTTCACGGTCCCGGGTGACGGCTGCATCGAGTTCGCGGCGGTCATCCAGCCCCTGCTGGCCGCGGGTTACGACGGCTGGATCGTCGTCGAGGCCGAGCAGGACCCGGCGATCGCCGACCCGATGAGTAACGCAGTGCTCGGCTATCGAACGCTGACCCGGTTGATCCAGCCGCGGTAGGAGCAGGCCAACCAGGCGACCAGGGCCGGGCTGCCGTGCCCGCCACTCGACCGCGGATTCGGCCGCCGGTCAGAGGCCGAGAGCGTCGGCGACGTCGGTCCAGGACACGTACTTGAAGTTCTGGCGTTCCTCGGGGGCGATGTTGCGGCCATCCTGCACGACGAGCAGCCCGTCGGGGAATCGGTCACCGAGGAACGCGCTGGTGACGGCGAGGCCGTCGGTCTCCGAGGCGCCGTCGATGCCTTCCGCCGCGTTCGCGACCACGTGGAAGTGGCCGACGTACGCGTTGTCGCCCGCTCGTTCGTAGACGAAGTAATTGTCGGCGCCCTGGTTCGACACCACGAGATAGCCTGCGCCGTCATCGGCGGTCCACAGCGACACGCCTTCGACGTCGGCCTCGAGCCGGCCGCCCTCGGTGCTGTCGATCCGAGTGCGCGCATTGCCGCCGTCCGGTTCCGCGGAGTACTTCCACAGGCCGCTGTCCTCCTCGTTTACGTACAGGTGCCCGAGCTCGTCGTCCGCGACACAGCCCTCTGCCTGGGAGCCCACTGCAAATTCCCGCAGCAACGAAGCCGAGACCCGGCCCTCGCCATTGTCGAACAGCCGCCACTGGCGAAACGTGCCGTCGCCGCCTTCGTTGACGAAAACGTAGAACTCGCCGGATGCGGCGCTCCGGTACAGGCAGAGACCGTAGGGATCGGTGAAGCCGGTCGGTAGCGTGCCCGCAGCGGCCTCGACCAGCCGCGCAGCGCCGGGCTCGATGCTGTAGATCGCGATGCTGTCCGTGCTGCGATTGCTTGCGGCAACGAGCGTCACGCTTCGGCCGCCCAGCGGGAAGCCATCGCGCAGGTCCACGTTGTTCATGCGGCCGTCCGGCAAGGTCTGCACGGTGCGGCCTTCGAGATCGAATACGTACAGGCCGAGCTGCTTGTCCGTGCCGATCACGAGGCTCTTTGCGGGGTCGTCCGGGTGCACCCAGATCGCGGGGTCGTCAGCGGCGTCGCCATAGCTCGCCGCCACTTCGGTCTCCAGCACCGGCCGTACGGCCGGCACGGCTTCTGCGGGGATCCCTTCGCCGGAGGCCGCCCCGAGGCCCAGCGCGGAGGCAACGGCCCGCCAGCCGATGAGCTTGAGGTCGGTCCCGCCGGCCGATTCGTCTTCGTCCGCGACCGCGATCAGCCCGGACGGGTACGCGCCGCCAAGCGTAGCGGCCGTCACGGCTACGCCCTCCGCTTCGACGAGCGTCGGGACCTCGGCCGCCCCGATGAGTTGCGATGTGGCCGGATCGAATACCGCCAGGCGGCTTGCGCCCACGTCCGCCGCGACCAGGTACGAGGTCTCTGTATCGACGGTGTAAATCCCGATGCCCTTCACTTCCTCGGTCAGCGTTCCCCACGGCGCGACCAGCGCGACCGGCTCGCGCGTCGTGTCACTCTCGGGCTCGGCGCCGAAACGCCAGATGCCCACGGTCTCCTCGGCGACGTACAGCATGCCGTCCACCGGATCGACGTCGCAGAAGCCGCTGCCTTTGCCCGAAGGGATGGTGCGCAGGAGTTGCCCGCCCACGCCGGTACCGGTCGTGAACAGCTCGAAGTGCAGGATCACGCCACCGTCGGTCACCGCGTACACGTAATCGCTGTCGGAGAGCGGGCTGTGATAGTGACACAGCCCGGTCAACTCGTCGTCCAGTGGCAGCGGTTCCGGCATCACCGGCACGAGGGACAGGGCGTCGCGGTCCAGTCGGTACCCTTTCAATGCCGAATCGCGCCGGTCGTACACCATGACCAGCGGCGTCTGCCCGCCCTTCGGGTCCGGGACGACGGTGACGAAGCCGCCATCGACGCCCTCGAAGCCGCCGGCACGCGTGCCGTCGGGGCGGTACATCTCGATTCCGGAAATCCCGGCCGCCCCGAGGATGAGCGCGGCCTCCGGCCGGCCGGGATCGACCCAGAACGCCGCGTTGACGAGGGCGCCGAACTCCACCGGCTCGGTGGCGGCGGTCGCCGGGACCGTAACCGGCCCCGAAGACCCGCCGGGCTCCGGCCGGCGATCGGGCTGCCCGCAGGCGGCCAGCAGCAGTAACAATGCGCTCAGGTGGATTATTCTCATGGCTTCCCCTGCCCTCGATGGCCTCGTGGCGCCGCCAGCGAGGGTGGAACGTTATTTCTATTTTCTATTATAATCGAATGAAAATTTCAAACCGCAAGATTTCGTGAAGCCGGGGTCCGGGCCATTTTCCACAAGCTGACCGCGCTATTTGCCACCGGGCCCGATCGTCCGTCAATCGACGATCGCGGCACGGTCGACCGGCTGTACCGGCATCACCGGATGCGAGTGCTCGTCGCCATTACCCTAGGATACGGCCTCGCCTATACCTGCCGGCTGGCGCTGTCGGTCGTCAAGCAGCCGCTGATCGAGGCCGGAATCTTCACGCCAATCGAGCTCGGCCTCATCGGCGCGGCGCTCTTTTACGCTTACGCGATCGGCAAGCTGACCAACGGCTTCCTCTCCGATCACGCGAACATGAAAGTGTTCTTCGCGTTCGGCCTGCTGATGTCGGCGCTGCTCAACGTCGGCATGGGCTTCTCGACCGTGCTCCTGGTTTCAATATTGCTGTGGGCGCTGAACGGCTGGTTCCAGGGCTTCGGCGCGCCGGCCGGCATCGTGACGCTCGCCAACTGGTTCAGCAACCGCGAGCGCGGCCGCTACTACGGCATCTGGAGCACCGCGCATTCGATCGGCGAGGGCCTGACGTTCGTGGTCGTCGCGGGAATGGTCGCGGCCTGGGGCTGGCGCTTCGGCTTCTGGGGGCCAGGACTCCTGTGCGTCCTGGTCGCTTTCGGCGTCTACCGGCTCATGCAGGACCGGCCGCGCACCCTTGGGCTGCCGGAGGTGAACGACTGGCATAACGATCACTGGCAGCCGGTCCGGCGGCAATCGACCGCCAACCTCTGGAAGATGCAGCTTTCGATCCTCGCCCTGCCCTCTATCTGGGTCCTCGCGCTGGCCAGCGCCACCAACTACGTCGTCCGCTACGCGATCAACAGCTGGGGCATCCTGTACCTGCAGGAAGGCCGCGGCTATTCGCTGATGGAAGCCGGCACGCTGCTGATGGTCAACACGATCGCGGGGATCGCAGGTTGCATCGCGTTCGGATTCATCTCGGACAAGGTGTTCAACGCGAGGCGGCCGCCCGCGAACCTGCTGTTCGCGATCGTCGAGATCATCGCGCTGTACCTGATCTCCTTCGGGCTGCGCAATACGCCGATGCTGTTCTTCGCCTTCGCCCTTTACGGGATCGGACTGAACGGCCTGGTGACCTCGCTCGGTGGCCTGTTCGGGGTGGACATCGCACCCAAACGTGCGGCCGGCGCGATCATGGGATTCATCGGCGTGTTCAGCTATATCGGCGCGGGAATCCAGGAAAATGTCAGCGGTTACCTCATCCAGCAGGGCATGACGATGGCCGGCGGCGAACGCGTCTACGATTTCACGAGTGCCATCTGGTTCTGGATGGGCGCCGCGGTCGTCTCCATGCTACTTGCCGCGACGCTGTGGCGCGTGCAACTGCGCGACTGACGCACATGAATCCGCATTCTTACGACGTCCTCACGATAGGCAACTACACCAAGGACACGATCGTGTCCGCCGCGGGCACCCGCCAGGTCCACGGCGGCGGCTACAGTTACGCCGCGCATGCCGCCGCCCTGCGAGACATCAAGGTGGGCGCCGTCACGCGCCTTGCGCCCGAAGATCGCGATTCGACGGCGGGCCTCCTCGCGAAAGGCATCGACGTGCGGGTCATCGAATCGACGCAATCGACGTTGATGCGACTGGAATACCCGACTGCCAACGTGGACGAGCGGCGGCTCACGGTCGCGGCCGTCGCCGATCCGTTCACGCCGGAAATGTTTGCCGATTTCGAATCACGCGCGTTCGTGGTCAACGGTTCGGCGCGCGGAGAGGCATCGCTGGCCGTGATGCAGAGGCTGCGCGAGAAGGGCGGGCTGCTCTGCGCCGATGTCCAGGGCTTCGTACGAGTCGTGGACGATGAGGGGCAGCTTCGTTACGAATCCTGGCCGGAGCAGGCGGCTGTCCTCGGCCTGGTGGACATCCTGAAGACGGACGCGGTGGAGGCGGAATTCCTTACCGGCGAATCGGATATCCGCCGCGCGGCGGCGGCGCTGGCGGCTTATGGCCCTGCGGAAATCGTGTTGACGCACCGCGAAGGGCTGCTGGTGCTCGCGAGCGGCGAATACTTCGCGGCCGGCTTCTATCCCGCGGAACTGGTCGGGCGCAGCGGCCGCGGCGATACCTGCATGGGGTCGTACGTTTCCTGCCGTATCGACGCGTCACCCGCGGAGGCCACGGTCTGGGCGGCCGCGGTCACCAGCCTGAAGATGGAAAAAGAGGGACCGGTACAATGCACGCCGGACCAGGTGCGCGAACTGGTCGCCGAGCGGTACCGGGCGAGGACATGAACACGTCATGAGACTGTGCACCATCGCCGCGTTGCCGTTGTTTCTCACCGCCTGCGCAACCGGCGGACCGCCGACTCCCGCCGCGGATTCGTTCGCACCCGTCAGCATCCTGCTCTTCGGTGACACGGGTTACGACTACGACTACCTGGAAGCCGAGGACTACGAGGATGCCTTCACCGGCCGCGAGTTCGTGATCAACGAGCTCGACGACTGGATCGAGGACGGTCGGCCGATCGAGGAATTTCGCATTCCCCCCATGCACCTCGCCGAGCAGACCGGGGGCTACGTGATGGCGAGCGGGATGTGGCCGGTCTCAAAAGCGGTGCGCGCATGGTGCGCGCCCGATGACCGCTGTGACTTCGGGATCATGCTCGGCGACAACATCTACCCGGCGGGCGCGACGCTGGGAACGGACGGACGCTCCGACGCCGAGCGCTTCGACGACCTGCTCTTCCAGCCGTACAAGGGGCTGCAGGAACAGGACGCCGAATTCGTCATCTACCCGGTGCTCGGCAATCACGACTGGGACACCTCGCGCGAGAGCGCGATGGCGCAGATCCGGTACCTGGAGCAATCGCCGCTGTACGAGCTCGACGGCATCTATTACCGCGCACGTCCCGCCCCGGGGGTGGAGCTGTTCGCCATCGACACGACCGTCCTGCTGGCCGCCGAAGTCGTGATGGAAGACGCCGTCGCCGCTGACGGCGCGCCGATCGACACCGGTCTCGAGGATCGCGACGAGCCCTGGGCCGAACCGGTCGGTGACGAACGGCAGATGCTCGCGTGGCTGGAACGGGCGCTCGCCGGTTCCGACGCGCGCTGGAAGATCGTAGTGGGGCATCATCCGCTGTGGTCGTCATCCGGCAGCAAGCACGAGGAGGCGAAGGTGCTGCGCCGTTTGCTGCTGCCGGCGCTGTGCCGCTATGCCGATGCTTACGTCTCCGGGCACGACCACACGCTGGAAGTGCACACCGACGACTGCCGGACCGAAGGCGCGGCCTACCTCGAGCGCCCGCCGCTGGTCACTGTCGTGTCAGGCGCGGCAGGCAAGCAACGCCCTGTGCACACCCCGTTCATGGCCTGGCGGGACCGCCGCTTCCCGCAGCACAAGAGCCATTACGTGGAGGGGCTCGTCTGGGGCTTCGCGGAATTGCAACTCGCCGCCGACACCCTCACGATCACCATCGTCTCCACCCCGAACTCCGGCACCGGCGAACCCATCCCAAAATCCCGCCACGTCTTCACGGGTCGGACCATCCCAAGTAACTGAAAACCAAGTCCAACAGCCGCAACAGACGCATAAGCAGGCCATTAATCGGCCCATTTTGGTGCTGAAATTGACGATTTACGGCCGTAGCCACCGGCAGTGCTCAGGCGGCGATCGGCAGCTGCTCCAGCGCCTCTTCCACGACCTCGACCCCGGCGCCGGCGCTCGGGGCAGGCGCCGCCATCGCATTCGAGTCGTACGAGTTCGCGAATGCGGACGAGGT
>DATABW010000446.1:0-1531 GCA_036259375.1 Woeseiaceae bacterium | reverse complement strand
TGCATTATTTGCCCTTTGCAGAAAGGGCAAATAATGCAAGTCCGGCACCGGCCAGGCGTGTTACGAGGACTGCTGCGTGACGTCGACGTACATGGTGAGCCTCTGGCCCGGCCGCAGGATTTTTTCCCGTTGGATGCCGTTCCAGCGCACGAGGTCCGACACGGTCACGCGAAAGCGCTGCGCGATTTCGTACAGCGAGTCGCCGTTGCGCACCGTGTAATGCAGCTTGCGGGTCAGGTCGCGGTCGACCGGACCACTGGCCGGCGCGTCTTGCGCGGACCACACCACGAGCTTCTGCCCGATCGAAAGCGTGTCGCCCGGCGCCATCGCGTTCCACGCGGCGAGCTCCCGCGTCGATACGCCGAAGCGCCGGCTGATCGACCAGAAGCTCTCCCCGGCGCGCACGACGTGCTCGTGGCGCTGCCCATCGCGTTCCCGGTTCTGCGTCGCGGCCCGGCGCGCGTCGGCGCTCTTGCCGTAAGCGCTCAAGGGCTTCGTCGCCACCGGGATCGTCAGGTACTCGCCGGCGCGAATGGTGTTGCCGCTGAAGCCGTTGGTGCGGCGGATGGCGGCGATGGTCGTATGGTAGCGCTCGGCAATCTCGGAGATCGTCTCGCCGCTCTGCACCTTGTGCCGCTGCCAGCGGATGCGCTCTTCGGAGGGCAGGGCCGCCAGCGCCTGCGCGAAAGCATCCGCAACCTCGACCGGCAGCACCAGCCGGTGCGGACCCTCGGGGTCGGTCGCCCAGCGGTTGTAGCCGGAATTGAACGCGTACAGCGTGTCGAGATCCAGCCCGGCGAGCTCGGCCGCGAGCGCGAGATCGAGCTGGCTGCCGATGTCGATGGCGGCAAACTGGGGCGCGTCGACGAGCTCGGGCAGCGTAATGCCGTACGCTGCGGGATCGCGCACCAGGGCGGACAACGCCAGCAGGCGCGGCACGTAGCCGGTCGTTTCCCGCGGTAGCGACAGGTTCCAGAAATCCACCGGCTTCGAGCGCGCGAGATTGCGCCGCACCGCACGCTTGATCGTGCCGCCCCCGGCGTTGTATCCGGCGATGGCGAGCAGCCAGTCACCGTCCGTCAATTTGTGCAGGTAGGTGAGGTACTCGAGCGCGCCGCGGGTCGAATCGACGACGTCGCGCCGGCCGTCGTACCACCAGTTCTGGCGGATGCCGAAGCGCCGTGCCGTGCCCGGGATGATCTGCCACAGGCCGGCCGCGCGGCCGTGCGAATAGGCGAACGGGTCGTAGGCGCTTTCGACGATCGGCAGGAGGGCGAGCTCCAGCGGCAGTCCCCGCCGGTCCAGCTCCTCCACGATATAGGGCATGTAGCGCTGCGCGCGGTTGAACACGCGCGTCAGGTATTCCGGGTGCCGCACGTACCAGTCGAGGTGCGTCCTGACCTCGTTGTTCATCACTTCCGGCAGCGCGAAGCCTGCGCGCAAGCGGGCGAGCAGGTCGTCCGGGGCCTCCGTCGCGGGCGGGAGGGGATGGTACCCCTCCAGTTCCAGCCAGAGCTTCCGCCCGGGGTGG
>DATABW010000445.1:0-3563 GCA_036259375.1 Woeseiaceae bacterium | reverse complement strand
ACGCCAGGGCGGTTGGACGGGGAGCGATTGTGCACCCGAGTGCCGCCATGCGTTCGGCACCGGATGCGTGGCGGCGGGTAATTACCTGGCCGATTCCGCCGCCGTCGAGCGCATGATCGAAGCCTTCGAGCACTCAGCGGGCAACGAGCTCGCCGTGCGCCTTCTGGAGGCGCTGCGCGCGGGAGAACGAACGGGCGGCGACCGCCGCGGCCGCCAGGCCGCCGCCATAAGCGTGGTATCGCACCGGGACAGCAAGTCGACAGCGGTCAATCTCGACCTTCGCGTCGACGATCACCCGGATCCTCTCGGGGAACTGGTGCGGCTGCACGGGCTATTCAGGCGCGAATTTCGGGGTTGAAGGTGCACAGGAACGCGGCCACAGATTACAGCGAGCAACGGCGAGGTCGCGTGAACGTCGACTCTCCTTCTGCAGGGCAAGGGTTGGGCTTGCTGGTCGGCGACTCGGAGCCGATGCAGCGCCTTTTCGAAGCTATTCGCGAATGCGCCCCGGGCGACGCCAGTGTCTTCCTCGTCGGAGAGAGCGGCTCGGGCAAGGAGCGAGTAGCGAGAACGATTCATCAGTTGAGTCCGCGAGCAAAGCACGGGTTCGTGCCGCTCTTCTGCGGCGCTTTATCCCCCGAGTTGCTCGAAAGCGAACTGTTCGGGGACGACAGGAGCAGCTTTCCCGGGACGCCGCGCGATCACGCCGGATATCTGCAACGCGCTTCCGGCGGCACACTGTTCCTGGACGACATCACCGAGATGAACGCCGGTCTGCAGGCACGGCTGCTGCAGGTCCTGCAGGGAGGCGCCGCGCCGCGAGCGCGCCGTGGCATCGCCAGCGATGCCCGCATCATTACGGCCACCAGCATGGAACCGGAGGAGGCCGTCGAGCGCGGGCGGCTGAACGACGAGTTGTACCGGCGGCTGGCGCAAGTCCGCATTCGCGTCCCGACGCTGCGTGAAAGGGACGAGGATATCGTCATGCTCGCCGAGCATTTCCTGAGGGAATGCAATGACGAGACGGGCGTGGAGAAGCACTTCGAAGAAGACACCCGCGATGCACTCCGCGCCCACGACTGGCCGGGTAACGTGCGCGAGCTGAAAGACGCCGTGCGCCACAGTCACTTGCTCGCGGGGCCTGCGATCAAGCTCGAGGATTTGCCGGGACGAGTCTCGTCTGCAGGCCCCGGGAACGACGACTACATCAGGGTCAACGTCGGGACTCCGCTGTCGGAAGTCGAGCGGCGGGCGATCCTGTCCACGCTGGAACACTACGACGGCGACAAGAAGAAGGCCGCCGACACTTTGAAAATCAGCCTGAAGACGCTGTACAACCGCCTGAAACAGTACAACGACCGACAATCCAACGGCCGATGACCAACGTCAAGACCATTCTCGTCGACGTCGATCCGAAGGACGGCGAGGGTCTGGCGATAGAGCGGGCGCACCAGCTCGCCACGCCCTCGGGGGCTTCGGTCGCCCTGCTCCTGACCGCCTATGACCAATCCCTGAGCGGAGGTGCGCTGTCCGACGGGAACGCCTTGCAGAAGGCGCGCCAGGACTATCTAGAGAAGCTCCGCCGCTGGCTGGAGGAGCGGGCGGGCCCTCTCCGGGACGCCGGTATCGCCGTCAAGACTGAAGTGGTGTGGCATTCACCGCGATATGACTCGCTGCTGTCCAGGGCGGCTGACCTGCATGCGGACGTGATCGTTCGCGCGGCCCGCCGGCATTCGAAGCTCAACCGTCTGCTGTTCGCAGCGAGCGACTGGGAACTGGTTCGCAGGGCGCCGCAGCCTGTCTGGATCGTGAAGAAGAAGGCGGACTTTCGCGCGACCGGCGCGCGCGTGCTCGCCGCCGTCGACCCGGCGCACCCCGGCGAGAAAAAGGCGAACCTGGACAGGAAGCTGATGGCTGCGGCGACGCGCATCGTCAAGCTGTTCGGCGGCGCAACGCACGTGTTTCATGCCTGGAATCCCGCGGCTACGGTCACGCCGGTCGCCGGCGCCGGGCACCACGCCGCCGTGCCCGCGCTGACGGTCGGGCAGGACCTGATCCAGGAGTTGCGCGAACAACGGCAGCAGCAGCTCGGCGCGCTGGTCCGCGATTTTGACGTGCCGGCGGAAAACGTTCATCTCGTCGCGGGCGATACCCGGTCCGCGCTGGACGAACTGGCCGGAGACCTGGAGATCGACGTCGTGGTAGCCGGCGCCGTCGCGCGTGGCCGACTGGAGCGCCTGCTGGTCGGCAGTACGGCGGAGCAGTTGCTGGATTCCGTCGACTGCGACGTGGTGGTGATCAAACCGGACACTTTCCCGGTCCGGTAATTGCGGTTGCCGGAAGCTCACCGGTTCAGGCGGTGTCGGGGAATCGTAGTTTGGCGTGCTTGCCCTCGTCGTCTCCCAGCGTTTGGCCGGTCGCCATGCTTTTGGCGGCATCGAACATGAACTTGACGGCCTCTATGCCGGAGCGGTCCCAGTATTCGGCGAAGGTCGGAACGATTTCCAGCAGGATCAGCGTCGGATCGTTACGTCCTTTGGGGAACCAGAGTTCCTGGATGTCGTTCCACAGCTCGTTGACCTTGTCCGGATCACGCGTAGCGCGCACGGTGCCCGAGATGGAGAGGAACGTCGAACCGGCCTGCATGGCGACGTTGACGTCCGGGTAGTCGGTGATTTCCTGGAGCTTTGCGCTGTCGACGCTGGTAATGAACCAGACGCGACCGTCCCGCGTCCGGTCCGCAATGGCCATAGGCCTCGAACGCAGCTCGGAATCCCGCTGCGTTACCAGCATCGCGTGGTCAAACGATTCCAGAATCTCGACAAACTCCTGCATGCGATCGTCTGCCATCGGTCCCTCCCGTGAGCCAGTGATGCGTACCGGACTGCAACCATCGTGCCACGTGACCCCCTGAAACCTCCTCGATCCGCTGGCATGGACCCTGCATCGCTCTGTGCAACCCCATACGAGGAGATTCATGATGCAGCGATCGATAGTCCTGGCACTGACATGCATCGCCGCTCTTGCGGGAGCCGGCGTCAGCGCCGCGCAGCAGGAGGTTGAGAGGCAACCCGGTGAAAGGGACAGGGACGCGACTCACTGCGTGCGCGTGCAAAGCATCGATCAGATCGATATCGTCGATTCGGACACCATGGTGTTCCGTCTGCGCGGCGATAACGTGTACCGAAACGAATTGCCTTACAACTGCCCCGGATTGCGCCCGGGAGACACGCTGATGTATCGCACCACGGTCGGTCAGCTCTGCGACATCGATGTCATTACGGTGCTGGAGGACTGGGGATTCGGCTTCGTTCCCGGCGCGTCCTGCGGCCTCGGCATGTTCCACCCGATTACGGAGCAGATCGCGGACGAGCTTCTGCAATCGAAGCGCTAGTCCGGAACCGGGAGATCAGGATCCGTTGTTGAGCAGGCGGTCGATGTCCCCGATGTCGAGCACCGGCGAAGCATCGATAGTGCCGGCATCCAGCAGTGTGGCGACGCGCTCGAGCGACGTGATGATCATCGCCTGTTCCCAGTCCTTGAGCTCCCGGAAGCGCGCCCGG
>DATABW010000444.1:0-2232 GCA_036259375.1 Woeseiaceae bacterium | reverse complement strand
CTACCCGATGCCGGTTGCAAAGGAAGATCTCGCCGCCGCCGCCGCCGATTACGCCGCCACGCTGGAGCGCGTGCTGGGACCCGGCAGCGTGCTGGACGTGGTCCACCTGGGGCTCGGGGAGGACGGCCATACGGCTTCCCTGCTGCCCGGCGACCCGGCTCCCGAATCCGGTGCGCCCGTCATCGTCTCGATGGCGTACCAGGGCTTCCGGCGGCTTTCGCTCAACTATCCCGTTCTTTCGGGCGCGCGGCAGCGCTGCTGGTTCGTGACCGGGGCCGCCAAGAGCGAGGTGCTGCCGCGGGCGGTCGACGGCGATCCGGCTATTCCCGCAGGGCGCATCACGCGCGAGGAGGCGTGGTTTTTCGTCGATCACGCGGCGGGAGCGATGCTGGAGGTGTGAGTTTCGCGGCACCGTGGCGGCCGCCCTGCCGCATGGGACGAGGTCCGGTCAGCGGTCAAAGGTCGCGTGCTCGTTCACAGCAGCCGGTGTGAACTGACTCACACAACCTGCGAACCGCTTCACGGCTTTGTGCCTCGCTTTCGCGTAGCCTTTCCGTAGCCCTTACGAAGGAGGAACCATGGGAAGCGATAAGGACCGCCTGCCGGCACTCGACGAAAATCCAGATCAGTTTGGCGATACGATCGTGCTTACGGATTCGAACGTGATGGCGACCAGGGAAGTCCGGCAGCTGCTGTATCCCGGCGCGATAGACGAAGACGACGAGGCCTGAAGGAGCCGGACGTCAATCCCGCTCGTCGTCCAGCGCTTCCCGCACCTTTCGCGCCAGCTCTTTCGGCGAGAACGGTTTCTGAACGAGCACGATCGTTTCGTCCAGTTCGATGGCGCCACGGGTGTAGCCCGACATGTAGACCGGCTTCATTTCAGGATGCAGCTCCGACAGCCGCTGCACGAGCTGCGGTCCGTTCATGTCCGGCATGACGATGTCCGTCACGACGGCATGTATCTGTGCCTGCGTCGACGCCGCGATCTCCAGCGCCTCTGCGGCATTGGCCGCTTCGAGGATCGTATAGCCCAGCATCGACAGCAGGCGCACTACGAGACCCCGCACCGGCTCTTCGTCCTCCACTACCAGCAGCGTTTCCGTGCCTCGCATTTTCTCCGACTGCGTCGGGTCGCGCTCGGGCTCCGCCTCGGCGGCCTCCCTGGGCAGCAGCACCCTGAAGGTCGTTCCGTGCCCGGGTTCGCTGTAGACCCAGATGAATCCGCCGGCCTGCTTGACGATGCCGTAGCAGGTTGCCAGCCCGAGACCGGTGCCCTTGCCCGGCTCCTTGGTCGTGAAGAACGGCTCGAACAATCGTGCCTTCGTCTCCTCGTCCATGCCGATGCCGTTGTCGGAGATCGAAATGGCGACGTAGCGGCCGGCCGGCACGTCCCTGCCGGTCGTGGTCACGTACTGGTCGCCCACTTCGATATTGTCTGTCTCTATCGACAGCCGGCCACCGTCCGGCATCGCGTCGCGCGCATTCACGGCCAGGTTGACCAGGACCTGCTCCAATCCACCTGAATCGATCTTGACGTTCCACAGGTCGGGGGCAAGTTTGGTGCGGAACTCGATTTCATCGCCGATGAGGCGCCTCAGCATTTTGTCGACGTCTCCGACGAGTCCGTTGACGTTTAGCACGGACGGTGCGACCGGGCGCCGGCGCGAGTAAGCGAGCAACTGCTCCGTCAGCTTTTCCGCGCGCCTTGCCGCCTTCAATACCTCCTGCATGTCTTCATGCGCACCGCTGCCCGGCCGCAGGCGCTCGAGCACGAATTCGCCGAAATTGGAGATCACCGTCAGCAGGTTGTTGAAGTCGTGCGCGATCCCGCCGGCGAGGCGGCCGATCGCCTCCATCTTCTGCGCCTGGCGGAACTGCTCCTCGAGGTGCTTCTCTTCGGTACGGTCCAGCAGGATGCCGACAAGCTCCGTTACGGCGCCGTCCGCCGCGCGCGCCGCGGCCGCGGCGTGACAGGAAACGCTGCGCCACGTCCCGTTCTTGTGGCGAATGCGGAACTCCGCGGCAAACTCGCGTGTCTGGCCCTGGATGAACTCTTCCCGCAGCTCTGTCGCTCGCAGCCGCTCGTCCGGATGGATGCTCTCGAAGAACCAGTCCCGGAACCGTTCCGGCGGCGGCAGCTCGTCGCGGCTGAGCCCGAAAATCGCCGCGAAACGGTCGTTGAAATAAGCGTTCGAGTCGGCGGGCACCCGGAATTCGAACACTCCGGCT
>DATABW010000443.1:0-6951 GCA_036259375.1 Woeseiaceae bacterium | reverse complement strand
CCCGGCCGCGCGGCCGGAAACCGTGCCGGTAGACACGTGGGTCGCGCTGGCCAACCGCCTCGCCGACCGCTAGTGAGAGGGCTCCCGCACAGGACCCGCACCTGCAGGAGCCGTCTCACGGGCGACCATCGGTGAATCAGGCTAGAATACCTTCCGATGACCGAACCCAACTGCGAAATCAGCATCGAAGTAGCCACCGACTACATCGATGACCAGTCCGAACCGGATATCGGCCGGTATGTCTTCGCCTATACCATTACGATCGCCAATCTCGGTAACCAGCCGGCCAAGCTGCTGAGCCGCCACTGGGTCATCACCGACGCCAACGGCAAAGTCCAGGAGGTCCGCGGCGACGGCGTGGTCGGCGAGCAGCCGCACCTGAACCCGGGAGAGAAGTTCCGCTACTCGAGCGGCGCGATCCTGGAGACGCCGGTCGGCGCGATGCAGGGAAGCTACCGCATGGAATCCGACAGCGGCGTGAACTTCGAAGCGCCCATTCCGCCCTTCACGCTCGCGGTGCCCGGCGTACTGCACTAGCGCCGCTGCCGCCAATGTCGGTCTACGCCATCGGCGATATCCAGGGCTGCTACGATCCTCTGCGACGCCTGCTCGACCGAATCGAATTCGATCCGGACCGGGATCGGCTGTGGTTCACGGGCGATCTCGTCAACCGCGGACCGCAGTCGCTGGAGGTGCTGCGTTTCGTGCGCGGGCTCGGCGGCGCGGTGACGACGGTGCTCGGAAATCACGACTTGCACCTGATCGCGATGGCGCATGGCGTCGAGAACGGCCGCGATCCCGACCGCTCCCTGCAACAGGTCCTCGAGGCGAGCGATCGCGAGGAACTGATCGACTGGCTGCGCGCCCGCCCGCTGGCCCATTTCGATGAGAAGCTGAACACGCTGATGGTGCACGCCGGCGTGCCGCTGGAATGGACGGTAAAGAAGACCGTGAAGCGCGCGGCGGAAGTCGAAGCGGTGCTCGCGGGTGAAGCCCGCACCGATTTCCTGCCGAAGCTTTATGGCAACGCTCCCTCCCGCTGGTCCGGCGAACTGAGCGGCACCAAGCGGCTGCGGTATATCGTGAACGCCCTGACGCGCATGCGCATGGTGCACAAGGACGGCCGACTCGATTTCGATCACAAGGGGCCGCCGGAGAACGCCCGCAAGGGGCTGGTGCCGTGGTTCGATGCACAGGACGCGCGCTGGCGCGGAACCCGCATCGTGTTCGGCCACTGGTCGGCGCTGGGGCTCGTCGTCCGGCCCGACCTGATCGGGCTCGATACCGGCTGCGTTTGGAACCGGGAGTTGACGGCCGTACGCCTGAACAAGCGCCCGAAGGTCTTCCAGGTGGATTGCCGCCCCTGATCGACGCTGTAAACTGGCGTCATGCGCAGCCGGGACGGCATTGTCACCAACAGGGCGCCGCCGCCGGTCGGCGCCTACCCGCATGGCCGGCGAGTGGGCGATCTCCTCTTCCTGTCGGGTATCGGGCCGCGCTCGCCCGAAACCGGCGGCATTCCCGGCGTCACGCTGGACGACGCAGGCGAAGTCGCAGCGTACGACATGGCCGCGCAGTGCCATGCGGTTTTCCACAACGTGCGGGCGGTGCTCGCGACTGCTGGCGCCGACTTGCAGGACCTGATCGACGTCACCGTGTACCTCACGGACATCCGGCGCGACTTCGAAACATTCAATCGCATTTACAGCGAGTACTTCAGCGCGGCCGACGGGCCCTGCCGTACGACCGTTGAAGTCAACCGGCTGCCCACGCCGATCTCGATCGAACTGAAGTGCATCGCGCAAATGCCTGTCACAGGATAACGGGTTACGCCATGCAATCGCTGACGGCCTTCAACTTCAAGCAGTGGATCGACGAGCACCGGCACCTCCTGAAGCCGCCGGTCTGCAACCAGCAGGTTTTCGAAGAGGACGATTTCATCGTGATGGTGGTCGGCGGTCCCAACTCCCGCAAGGACTATCACTACGACGAAGGACCCGAATTTTTCTACCAGCTCGAAGGCGGCATGCTCCTGAAGACCATACAGGACGGGAAGCGGGTGGATATTCCGATCGGCGAAGGCGACATTCTCTTGCTGCCCCCGCGTGTCCCGCATTCGCCGCAACGGTATGCAAACTCGGTCGGCCTGGTGGTCGAGCGCAAGCGCAACCCGGACGAGCTCGACGGCTTCATGTGGTTTTGCGACAACTGCCATCACAAGCTGTATGAGGAGTTCCTGTACGTGGATGACATCGTGGCCCAGTTGCCGCCGGTGTTCGACCGGTTTTACGGCTCGTTGAAGAATCGCACGTGTGCGAATTGCGGGGCCGTGATGCCGCGGCCGGAAGGCGCGGAATAGTGGCGCGATCGGTCGCCCGTGGGACGGGCTTCCGCAGGGGAAGGGGCGGCCGGTGCTGAAGATCGACATTCACACGCATATCCTGCCGGAGAACTGGCCGGACCTGGGCGAGCGCTACGGGTACGGCGGGTTCGTGCAACTCGAGCATCATGGTCCCGGCTGCGCGAGGATGATGATCGACGGGAAGGAGTTCCGCTCGATAGAGGCCAATTGCTGGGACCCGGCAGTGCGACTCGCGGATTGCGATGCCACCGGCGTGTCGGTGCAGGTACTCTCGACGGTGCCGGTCATGTTCAGTTACTGGGCGAAGCCAGCCGACACCGCCGATCTGGCCCGCCTCCTGAACGATCACATTGCGGGGCTCGTCGACGAGCAGCCCCGTCGCTTCATCGGGCTGGGCACGCTGCCGATGCAGGACGCGGCACTCTCTATCCGGGAGCTGGAGCACTGCACGCAAGCGCTCGGGCTGGCCGGCGTGCAGATCGGCTCGCACGTGAACGGCTGGAACCTCGACGACGATCGCATCTTTCCGGTCCTCGAAGCGGCCGCGGACCTGGGTGCGGCGGTGTTCGTGCACCCGTGGCAGATGCTTGGCCGGGAACGCATGGGGCTGTACTGGTTGCCATGGCTCGTCGGCATGCCCGCCGAGACGGCACTGTCCATTTGTTCGCTGATCTTCGGCGGCGTGTTCGAGCGCTTGCCGAAGCTGCGCGTGGCCTTCGCGCACGGCGGCGGCGCCTTTCCCGGTATCATCGGGCGGCTCGAGCACGGTTTCAACGTGCGGCCGGACATCGTCGCGACCAGCACCGAGCGGAACCCGCGCGAGTACCTGGGACGCTTTTACGTGGATTCGCTGGTGCACGATCCGGCGATGCTGAAATACATGATCGACCTGCTCGGCGCGAATTCCATCGCACTCGGCAGCGACTATCCCTTCCCGCTCGGCGAGCATCACCCGGGCAAGCTGATCGAATCGATGGACCTTGACGAGCGCACGCGCGACGCCCTCCTCGCCGGTTCGGCGCTCGCCTGGCTGGGCCGGAGGAGACAGGACTTTGCCTGAGGGTGCACTCACGACCTTCCCGGTCGAGCGTGAGGGCGCGCGAGCGCTGGATGCGGCCGATCCGCTGCGGCCGTTTCGCGGCGAGTTCAACTTCCCGCGTGCGCGGAACGGCCGCGCTCCGGTCTATCTCTGCGGCAATTCGCTGGGACTGCAGCCCAAAAGGGCCGTGACTTACGTGCAGGAGGAGCTCGAAGATTGGGCGGACCTCGCTGTGGCGGGACATTTCGAATCCCGGCGGCCGTGGATGCCTTACCACCGCCGGGCGACCGGCGGTCTCGCCGCCCTCTGCGGCGCGCAGGAGAACGAGGTGGTCGCGATGAACTCGCTGACCGTCAACCTGCACCTGATGATGACGACCTTTTATCGCCCCGAAAGGCACCGACGGAAAATCCTGATCGAATCGACGGCGTTTCCGTCGGATCGTTTTGCGGCAATGTCGCAGGTTCGGGTGCGCGGCTTCGATCCCGCCGACGCGCTCGTCGAATGGCAACCGCGGGCCGGCGGGACCGACCTGGAGATGGCCGATCTCGCCGATATTCTCCGCGAGCAGGGAGAGGAGATTGCGCTGCTGCTGTTGCCCGGCGTGCAGTATTACAGCGGCCAGCTGCTCGACATGCCGGGGATTTGCCGCCTCGCCGAGGAACACGGCTGTGCGGTCGGGCTCGATCTGGCGCACGCGATCGGCAACGTACCGTTAGCCTTGCACGACTGGGCGCCCGATTTCGCAGTGTGGTGCAGCTATAAATACCTGAACGGCGGGCCGGGCGCGGTCGGCGGCGCGTTCGTGCACTCGCGACACCTGGACGCCGACGGCTCGGAGCAGTTGCTCGGCTGGTGGGGCCACGACGAAGCGACCCGCTTCGCGATGGCGCCGAGCTTCACGCCGGCGAAAGGCGCGCAGCTCTGGCAGCTCAGCAATCCCCCTATCCTGTCGCTCGCGCCGGTGCTGGCGTCGCTCGAAATCTTCGGCCGCGCAGGGATGGCGGCGCTGCGGGAGAAATCGGTCGGCCTGACCGGCTACCTGGAGTTCCTGTTGCGGCGGCACTTCGAGGGGCGCATCGCTTCCATTACGCCGGCCGATGGCCGCGGCTGCCAGCTGTCGCTCGTCGTCGCCGATGCGGAGCTCGATCCGCGAACGCTGTTTCACCGCCTGGAGGAACACAACGTATTCGCCGACTGGCGCGAACCGAACGTGATCCGGGTGGCGCCCGCGCCGCTCTACAACAGCTTCGAGGACGTTTTTGAATTCGTCCGGCGGCTGCGGCAGGCAGCGGGAGACTGGACCGATCCGGCGTGAAAGGCGGCAGCGTCAACATCATCGGCGCCGGGCTGTGCGGCAGCCTGCTCGCCGTGCTGCTCGCGCGCCGCGGCTACGAGGTAACGCTTTTCGAGCGCGGCGGGGATCCGCGCCTCGGGCCGCCCCCCGGCCGGCGATCCATCAACCTGGCGCTGGCGGCGCGCGGTATTCGCGCCTTGGAACACGCGGGCATCATGCCGCGGGTCGAACCGCTCCTCGTGCCGATGCGCGGTCGCATGATCCACGCCGAAGACGGAAGCACCGAGCTGCAGCCCTACGGACAGCGCGAGGAGGAGCGCATTTACTCCGTCTCCCGCGCGGAATTGAACCGGCTGCTGGTGGATGCCGCCGAGCACAGCCACGGCGTCGAGCTTCGGTTTGGTCATCAAGCCGTGGCGGCCGATCCCGATTCCGCCGGAGTGGTCGTGCAGGCCGTCGAGCACTCGGCCAGGCGGGTAGTTTCCCCGCCGGTTATCGCGGCCGACGGAGCCGCTTCGGCGGTGCGCCGCACGTTGGATACGTCCGGCAAGCTGGGCGCGACGGAGTCCCTGCTGCCGCACGGCTACAAGGAACTCACGCTGCCGCCGGGAGTGGGCGGCAGCTTTCAACTCGAACCTGACGCCCTGCACATCTGGCCGCGGGGCGGCTTTATGCTGATCGCGCTGCCAAACCCCGGCGGCGACTTCACGCTGACGCTGTTCCTGGCGAACGAAGGCCAGCCGAGTTTCGCCGGACTTCAAGAGAAAGCCGAGGTGGAGACATTCTTCGACCGCTGGTTTGGAGACGTAGCGCCAATGATTCCGGACCTGGCCTCTTCATTCCTGGCGAATCCCGTCGGCGTGCTCGGCACGGTGCGCTGCCGCCACTGGCGTGAGGACGGCAATGTCCTGCTGATCGGCGACGCCGCGCACGCAATCGTTCCGTTTCACGGCCAGGGCATGAACCTCGCTTTCGAGGATTGCGTGCTGCTCGATTCGATCCTCGACCGCGAGCCGCGCGACTGGGCCACCCTGTTTACACGATTCGAGGAGGAACAGCGGCCGAATGCAAACGCCATCGCCGACATGGCGCTCGAGAACTACGTCGAGATGCGCGACACCGTGCGGCAGCCAAAATTCCTGCTACAGAAGCAACTCGCGTTCGAGCTGGAGCGCCGGCTGCCGCGCCGGTTCATCCCCCGCTACTCGATGGTGATGTTCCACGCGGAAATTCCCTACGCCGTCGCGCAACGGCGTGGCGCTCTCCAACAAGCGCTTCTCGACGAGCTGACCTGCGACGCCGACACCCTGGAGCAGATCGACCTGGAGGCCGCCGTCTCCCTGACCCGCCAGAAATTACCTGAATTACCCTTGCAGGAGCCCGCTAGCAAACCCGCTCCAGCGTCTCGAACGTAAACCCGACCGGCCTCCCCTCACCCGGCGGCTGCTCCTCCGACGCCACTACCCGCCACTCGCCCGGGTCCAGCTCCGGAAAGAACGTATCCCCCTCGAGCTCCATATGCACCCGCGTCATCTCGATGCAATCCGTCCGCGGCAGCAATGCCCGGTAAATCTCGCCGCCACCGATCACCATTACCTCCGGCAGATCCGCCACCAGGTCCAACGCCTCGTCAACCGTCGCCACCACTTCGCATCCCTCGATCTCCAGGCCGGGCTGCCGGCTGATCACGATATTGCGGCGCCCCGGCAGCGGTCTTCCAATAGCCTCGAACGTGCGGCGACCCATCAACAGGGGTTTCCCCCACGTTAGTTGCCGGAATCGCCGGAGGTCCTCAGGAAGGTGCCATGGCAGCGTGCCCTGGCGCCCGATTACGTTGTTGGCCGATGCGGCCACGACCATCGTAAGTTTCACGTCGAAGTGGAATCTAGCCGGAGGCCTGTTGTTTGTTTTCGGGTGCCCTTCGAATTCATTACTCCATTGTACAGGGCCGACCGCAGCGACAGGTGCCGCATAACTCCACGAACGCATTTGACGCTCTTTACGGCGTGTGATTTAGTAACATCAACAGCTTGCGGGGGAGCAATCAGCCGGGTAGCGCTTGCCCAGATCGAACTCCACCTTTTGGGCGTCCGGCGCCTGGATGCGGAAGACGACGCGCCGGTCCGGCAGGATGCGCGGGTACTCGGCCCCGCGAACGTTGGAGGTCGCGGGGACGGCTTCGGCAAGGTTCCCGGGCGGCTCCTGCGCCGCCGCCGCGGACAGGCCGGCGGCGAGCACGAAGGCAGCGGCGAT
>DATABW010000442.1:0-3036 GCA_036259375.1 Woeseiaceae bacterium | reverse complement strand
TGCGGAACGTGAGAGTGGGGCCGGATCAGGTAGTCGGAGGAATGAGCGGTCTGGGCAATGCATGGGAGGTATTGCGTGTCACCGGCTCTATAGAACGGCTGATGGTCGCTTCGATGGCGGCCGGCCTCGCTACTGCAGTGGTCCAAAGAGCGATCGAATTTGCGAAAACGCGTGAACAGTTCGGCCGCCGTATTGCTGCTTTCCAGAGCATCCAACATACGCTTGTCGACATGCATATAACGGCTGCCGCCATGGACCACTTTGTGAACGCCGCATTGTGCGCATATGAACAGGGCAGTGAGTCAGCTGAGACTGTTTGCATGGCGAAAGCCTATTGCTCGGAACAATTGCAGGTACTCGTAGCGCAGGGGATGAGAGTGGTCGGTGGGCGCGGCTATTTCGGGTTCGAGAGAATGTCCAGGTACTATCGTGAGGCTCCCTTCACGCTCTATGCCGGAGGCACAGTCGAAATCCAGAAAATGCTGATCGCGCGATCGCTCGGGCTCGATGAGGCGCCGGCATGACGCAGAGCCTAACGAGCAAGACCATGGCCGCCGACGGGTTCCGTTTCGAACCGCTCGCCTGAACCGGCAATGAGTGACCTGCCGCGCGCAATCGCTTTCTGTACGGCCGGCAGAGACAGCGATGCTTCGTGACTTTCTTTGCTATCCCAGACTTCCGTCACCCAAATTGCGTTAGCATCCGTTGCGTCCGTCGCAATGATGTAGCTGAGGCAGCCCGGCATATCCATGGTTCCTTCAAGGAGGATCGCAATCAACGCGTCGCGCTCCCCTGGCACAGTCAGTATCTTCCCAATCAATCCATACATTCGAGGTCCTCTTGGTCCGGTGCCGCGACCTGGTGTGATCGCGGCAAGCGTTGTGGCACCCAGCCCGGCCATAAAGTGCCGTCTCAACATCATCGAGCGTCTCAAGCGGTACAGCTATCGGAGGTCGCCACGGTAGACGACATGCAGCTTGTTCCCATCAGGGTCCCGAAAGTAAGCTCCGTAATACCCGTCGCCATAGCGCGGCCGTGGCCCGGGCGGCCCCTCGTCGGACCCGCCGTTCGCAACGGCCGCGTTATATGCCCGGTCGACGGCCGCCTTCGTCGGCGCTTCAAATGCGACCATGGTTCCGTTTCCGGCCGTCGCGGGACTTCCATTGAACGGCTCGTAGACATAGAACCGGGGCAGCATCACATCTGGGTGGATCCAGCACAGCGCCCGCGGCCCGCCGTCAGGATCGACCCGCCGCCGAACCAGGCCCAGCGACGCCAGCACGGAATCGTAGAAAACTCCCGCTGCACCCAGATCCCGGACCCCGAGCGTGACGTGACTGAACATGAATCCTCCAGGTCCCTTCCGGGTGTGCCTCCAGCGCCGGCGGCGGAGATGCTCGTGCTCTTCCGGCAGCGACCGTTACGGCTGCGCGTTCCGCATCCCGAGTGACGAGAATTAGACCACATGGCCGAATTGCAGTAAATGTCACGGGAGAATCGCGGTGGGACGGCGGTGCTTGAAAAACTCGAACAACTGGCCGAATCTTGAGAAATGGAACCTGCCTTCTCCCTACGCCGGCAATTGCGGCCCGGCGACATCGGCGAAATTACCCGTATGCATGGCGAGTTCTACAGCCAGGAGTACGGGTATGGCGTAGCGTTCGAGGCGTACGTTGCGCAAGGTCTCGCGGAGTTCCAGCACCAGTATAACGCCGCCCGCGACCGGGTCTGGCTGTACGAGGATGAGGGCAGGCTCGTTGCCATGCTTTTCCTCATGGACAGAGGCGATCGAGCGCAGTTGCGATATTTCCTCACTCATCCGGACTACCGCGGCCGTGGTCTGGGCAAGGATTTGATGGCGAAGTTCATGAACGCGCTAACCGAAAGTGGGTATACGCATTCCTTTCTTTGGACGACCGACCACTTGGCCGTCGCGGCCTCGCTATATACCCGGAACGGATTTGTCCTTACCGAGCAGAAGGCATCTACGCGGTTCGGCAAGCCCCTGGTTGAAATGAAGTATGAGTGGTGGGCGGAAGGGTGATTTGGCCAGCCCAGTCGCGGGAGTCAAGGGAGCCAACAGCTTCGACACGTTCCCCGCTGAGTGCGTGCACTCACCTTGGGCGGGGATCTGACGCCCGGAGAAGACGGGAGCAATCCTGTGCTGCTCTTGATCCACGGCGGCTCACGGTTCGAGCTTCGGCACCGGAACGCCGATCTGGCGTAGCAGCGCCGCCCCGTCATAGTAGAAACGCTCACTCGCCATAAGGCCGTCGCGAAACCCGACCAGAACCACGAATGGCAGGTCCAGGTGGCGCTCTGTGGCGGCGACGCCGAAAATCGGGGCGCGATGCGTGCCGACGAACCGTGCTTCACCTACGTATGTACCGTCGTCGCACCAACGACTGCGTCCCTCGGGACGGGGCTCTACGGCGACATCGAACGCGTCCCACCATTGGCGATAGTGCGACGCCGCCCCCGCGTGGCCGCGCCAGGTCTGCCCCGTGGCCAGGTCCTCGAAGACGCAGTCAGGATGAAGTGTGCTCAGGACAGCGTCGAGATCGTGTGCGTTTTCGGCGGCAAGATGCTTTGCCAGCAGGATCCGTAGTTCATTACCGGGGAATGGCATGGGGAACGATATTCAGTTGAACCGTCGGAGGCGGAGATCGGGGCGATAGCGAGCTGCTGTCAAGCCGCTGGTTCGCCGGGCCCTGCCGAGGCAGGTCGATGGTGAAGACGCAGCCGGCGCCAGGTACGTCGCGGACGCTGAGGATGCCGCCGCTTGCCTCAACGCTGCGGCGGCAGATCAACAGGCCCAGTCCAACACCGGATTTATCATCGTCGATTTGTGGAAAAGGTCGGAATATCTGTTCCGCGCCGCCTGCCGGCAATCCGCCGCAGTTGTCCTCGACGGTAATGTGGATACGATCGCCGGCCGCATAGGCTTTGAGAGTGACTTCCGTATGGCACCGCGTGAACTTGAAGGCGTTTTGCAGCAAGTTACCCACCGCCGAGAACAGTAAGTCGGTATCGGCG
>DATABW010000441.1:0-12413 GCA_036259375.1 Woeseiaceae bacterium | reverse complement strand
GCCGGTATCAACACCGGGAAATATCAGGAAATAGTACGCTATGTCGGGATAGGGTAAAAACCCATTAAGTTACAGATGATTAGATTCGGGAAATAGCGATTCGTCGATTTTTCAGCTTGTGCGACGCGGTGCGGATATCTGATTACAAATCAGTTGCTCTACCGACTGAGCTATACCGGCTTGGTTTGCGGTGGCTGCAAGTTGGATTATTCGCCACCCGCCGCGCGGCGACAAGTAACGAGGTTGTAAATCCGGCCGCTCAGCCGGACGCCGGGCAGGACGCCTCCTCCCGCAACAGCACCTTTTCCTCCCCGTGCCGCTCCACCATCGCGCTGGCCCCGCGTCCCGGCGGCAGCGCAATATCCGCGAAAAACACCGTGGCATCGCGCATGCGGGCCGTGGTCTCGGCCGGCAGGTTCAGCGACTCCGCCTGCAACTCCACCCGCTCGGCGCGGCCAATGTCGCCGAACAGGCCAAGGGAAATTGTGAGTCCCGCTTCGTCCGGTGGCAGCAGGTAGGCATCGCTCAGGCCGCCCGCGACCAGCCGCTTCAGCATCGCGTCGCCCACTTCGCGATTCGGAATGTTCCGGATCTGGACCCAGTGGCCGACGAACAGCTCCCCCTCGGTCGAGCGCACGGCACCCCACATGCCCTCGCGCTCATAATCCTGCAGCACGCGCTCGGCCTCGGCACCGTTCGCAAAAGGCCCGATACTGACGCAAGCGCGGCCGGTGACGCCTGACAGGCTCGATGATCGATCGGACTGCGGGCGCGACCCGGCGCGTCGCGCGGTCCGAGCGTCGGCGAGCTCGAGTGGCGGGCCGAACTCCGACACGTCGATCACGGTGGCGCCCGTATCGCCGGGCTGTTCCGTCGCCCGTCCCCAGATGAAAAACAAGATGTTCGCCAGCAGCAGCAGAAGCAGCAGGTTTCTCACGTATCGCTCACCATGAACGCCAGGCCCTGCAGTACCAGGTTCGGGCGGTGCACGACGTCGCCCTCCAGCGTTCTCAGAATGCGCGATGCATCACCGCCGGTCAAGACGACCTCCGGGCGATAGCCGTTGGCGCGCATCCGCCTGGTCGAGCGCTCTATGGCGCCGCAAACGGCGGTCACAGCGCCCTGGTTCAGGGCGCCGTCCGTCGTCGTGGCGAACAGTGCGCTGCTGCCGGCCGGCGTCCCTCCCACGCGCTTCGCCGCCGGCAGGTCGCTGGTGTTCGCATGCAGCGAGTCGCGCATCAGCCGCAGGCCCGGAACGATCAGGCCACCGAGGTGCTGCCCGTCACGATCGAGTGCGTCGATCGTCACGGCCGTGCCCGCGTCGATCACGCACAGCGCACCGCCGAACTCGGCACGCGCGCCGATCATGGCGACCCAGCGATCGACACCCATGCGTCGCGGGTTGCGATAGCTGTTGGTCACGCCGAACGCCTGGCGTTCGGCGCGCGCGAAGTGCACCTCGCAATCACAATGAATACCAAGCACGCCCGACAAGCGCGTCGCGAAGCTGTGCCCGGCGGTATTGCTCACCAGCACCCGCTCGACGTTGCGCGGCAGGTTGGCGGTGAGCGCCGCAAACCCCGACTCCTGCAGCTTCTCGTGCGTGATGCTGCCGGTCTTCAGCAGGCGGCCTTGCTCCAGGAGCCCCCATTTCACACGCGTGTTGCCGATGTCGAACAGCAATGCGCGCCGTGGGCTCATGCGACCGCAGAGTCCGTCAGCGTCACGGACCCGGTGACGATGCGACGCGTCCCCCGGGCGGTCTCGACGAGCAGCGCGCCGCCGCTGTCGATACCGGACGCCACTCCGCGCACCTCCTCCTCCGCTTGCGGGATGCTGACGCCCTTCCCCTTCAGCCAGTCGCAGTCCTGCCATGCGGCATAAAAAGCTTCGAAGCCGTCGCGCTCGAAGCGCGTGACCGCCGCGAGCAGGCATTGCAGGATGCCGGCGGCGAGCACCGGCAGAGACGGCAGGGACGCCACACATTGTTTCAAGTCGACGATCCTCGAGGCCCACCGCTCCCCCGGCGCCTCTCGCATCGCTTCCGGCAGGTCGACGTTCAGCCCGAGTCCGATGACCACGGTCTGGCCTCCCCCGACCTCCGGCCGCACCTCCGTCAGGATACCGCCGAGCTTTCCGCCGCAGACGACGATGTCATTGGGCCACTTGAGCGCGACGTCGTCGGCGCCCATGGTGCGCAGCGCGGCCGCCACCGCGGCGCCGATCGCCAGCGTCAGGCTGGGCAGGTTGGGCGGTGCTTGCACGAACTTGCAGGACAGGGACAGGCACAGCCCGGATCGCGGCGGCGAGATCCAGCGCCGGCCGAGCCGCCCGCGCCCCTCCGTCTGGCTTTCGGCGATCGCGACCCGGAACCGGCCGGGCGGGGGCGCGGCTTCTTGCAGCAGGTAGGAATTCGTCGAGCCCAGTTCCGCGAATACCTCCAGCGCCTCCACCCGGCTCCGCTCATCCTCCGGGAGCAACTGCAGAATACCGGCGGCGTTCATTGCCGATTCAGTCGTCATCGATCGCCGGGCGCTCACTGCGGTTGAACAGCATGAGCGAGCGATTGCGCGACTCGGTCCCCGCCATCATGCGCTGGATGTTCGAACGATGGTTGAATACGAGAAACAACGCGAGTGCCGCGCAATAGACGAACAGCGGCTGGTCTTCGGGCAATCGCATCACGCCGGCGAAGATCGGCGCGCTGGCGCCGGCAATCATCGTCGACAAACCCACGTAGCCCGACAGCGTCAGGACCCAGGCCCAGACCAGCAGTACCGGCAGGATCAGCCAGGGCGCCAGCACGATGAGCGTGCCGATGAGCGTCGCTGCGCCCTTGCCGCCGCGGAACCGGTGCCAGATCGGCCACACGTGCCCGACCACCACCGCCGCCGCGCAGGCGACTTGCAGCCATTCGCGGGAAATCGCGGGATCGTTGCCCACCAGCGGCAATTCGATCGCCGGGATGACGGCGGCGCCGATCGCTCCCTTGCCCACGTCCACGAGCATGACACCGAGCGCAAACAACCAGCCCTGCGTGCGGAGCGCGTTCGTTCCGCCGGCGTTGCCGCTGCCCATCGTGCGAATGTCGACGCCACCCCGCAGCCGTCCGACGATCATCGATCCGAGAAACGACCCGATGAAGTAACAGAGGAGGAATTTGACGCCGAGCTCAAGCATTGCGAGGGCGCGCCCTGCTTTGTACAACCACGGCGCGCATTGTAGCATCCGTCCGGGGACCTCCCGCCGAGGCGTTGACAAGGCCGCGTCGCAATGCCCATTCCGCTGTTTCTGAACCCGTCTGCCGGCCAGGGGCGCGCGCGGCGAGTTCTCCCGTCGCTTGTCGAGTTGCTGCGGGCTAACGGCATCGATCATCGTGTCGTCGAGAGCGATGCGGCCGGCGATCTCGAGAAGAAGGTCCGGGACGCCGTTACCAAAGGCGCAAACCAGTTGCTGGTGGCCGGCGGTGACGGCAGCATCCACGAAGCCGTCAACGGAATCCTGCAGAGCGGCCGGAGTGCCGAGCTCGGTGTCATTCCGCTCGGGCGCGGCAACGATTTCGCGAAGGCCTGTGCCCTGCCCCCGCACTGGGAAGACGCCGCGCTGCTGCTCGCGGACCGGCTGAAGAACGCCATGCCGGCGCGGCCCGTCGACATCGGCCGCATGAACGGCCGTTATTTCGCGAACGGCGCGGGCATCGGGTTCGACGCCCGCGTTACTGCCATCGCGCGAAGCGTCAACCTGCCCATCGGTGATCTCGTCTATCTCGTGGCGCTGATGCGCGGGCTGTGGAGCGGCGTCACGACCGAGCGCGCGAGCATCCGGTTCGGCGAGCACCGGCATGACGGCCCGATCACCCTGGTCAACGTCAGCAACGGCCCCTGGGTCGGCGGGTTGTTTCACATCGTCCCGTCCGCGCTCAATGATGACGGCGAACTCGACCTGCTCATCGTCAAGCCGGTGAGCCGCTTGCGCGTGGCGATGCTCCTGCCCCGACTCATCGGCGGCAACCACATGCGCGAACCGGAGGTCGTGCATTCCCGCATGCAGACCTGCGAGATCGACACCACAGAGCCTACGCCCTCGCACCTGGATGGCGAGCTGCAGCCCCTGCAAACGCGGTTCGTCATCGAGCTGCACGCCGGCGCATTGCCGCTGCTTTGATCGCGCCTGCACGCCGGCGCAAGGAGAAGTTGACGATGGTCCTGGTTTTTATCCTGCCCGGCGGCGAAAAGGTTCTTTGCGGCAGCGGAGGGGCAAAATGACGAGCCGTCGCGCGAACGTGCTCAGCCTGGTATTCATCGGCATCGTCGTTGCAATGGCCGCTTTCCTGTATGCCGGCCTGCCCGACCCCATGCCCAGCCACTGGAACACACAAGGCCAGGTCGACGGTTACTTGCCGCGGTTCTGGGGAGTGTCGCTCCTGCCGTTGATCGCGATCGGCGTCATGCTGGTGATGCGAATCATTCCCCTCATTTCACCGAAAGGCTTCCGTAGCGGCCCGTTCGCCGGCGTACTGAACATTTTCCAGGTGATGATGGTCGGCTTCACGTCGGCGGTCGGCGTGCTCGTCCTGCTGGAGGCGAAGGGGCTCGGTGTGCCGTTGAACGAGGTGATCTTCATCGCCCTGGGATTGCTGTTCATCGCGACTGGCCGTTTCTTCGGAAAACTCCGCAAGAATTTGTACCTTGGCATTCGCACCCCGTGGACGCTCGCGAGCGACGAGGTCTGGAACCGCACACACCGGCTCGGCGGCCGCCTGTTCGTGCTGATGGGGGTGGTAATGATGCTGGGCGCCTGGTTTCCCGGCCTGGCCGGGTGGACGGTCGGGTTCGTGGTGGTAATCGCGGTTGTGCCGGTGGTTTATTCGTACTTTATTTTCCGGCGGATCCGGGCGTTCGGGCAGTAGGCTTCGTTCTCCCGGGGGTCGCCCCCGTGGGACGGGCCCTACAAAGGGGCGGGGCCGGCCAGCCAGGCCTGCAGGTTTTTTTCCGCCTGCTCGCAGCGGTCCGGGTCGAACTCCAGCCAGCATGTGTCCTGCGGCGGATCGGCCAGTGTCACCTTGAACCGGAGGAGCAGATCGTTGCGGAACACAGTCACGGCCACCTTGTCGCCGGCGTGGTATTCGCGCAGGCGATTGTCGAGGTTGCACGACGTGATGCGCACGTCATTGAGCGCGACCACCTCGTCTCCCGGAGCGATACCGGCCGCTTCGGCGGGGCTGGCGGAATGCACCACGCCGATGAGGCTGCGGCCTTCGCGCGCGAGGACATTGAACCCGAGCCACGGCGGCGGCAGGTTGTCCGGTGAGGCCGGCTTGCCGCCGGCATCGTCGGCGCTCTCCGCCGGCCGCAGGTGCATCGTGATCCCGAAGTCCTTCAGCAGCCTCAGCAACGGGAGCTCGCCCGTGCCACGCACGTAACGCTCGAAGAACTCTTCCAGGTCCAGGCCGGTGAACGCCTGCGCGATCGATTCCAGCCCGCGTTCGGGCATGCCTTCGCCCGTTTCGCCGAAATGCTTCCAGCACGCACGCATGACGGAATCGAGCGAATGTTTCGAATCGGTGTCGCGGCGGATCGTAAGATCGAGCGCCAGGGCCACCAGCGCGCCCTTGGTGTAATAGCTGATTGTCGCGTTGCTCGCGTTGGCGTCCGGCTTGTAGAACTTGGTCCAGGCGTCGAAGCTGGATTCCTCCAGGCTCTGCCGGAAGCGGCCGCGGGCGCGGATGACCCGCGTGATCGTTCGAGCCAGCATTTCCAGGTAATGGTCTCGCGTGACCAGCCCCGCGCGCGCGAGGGTGAAGCTGTCGTAATAGGACGTTATGCCTTCGAACACCCACAGGAGGCCGGTGTGGGTCTCCGCCCGGAGATCGTAGGGCGTGAAGCGCTCCGGCTTCATGCGTTTCACGTTCCAGAGGTGGAAGTACTCGTGGCTGCAGAGGCGCAGGAAATGCCGGTAGGACGCCTTCGTGCCGGTCTCTCCGCGTACCGGCAGGTCGCCGCGGCTGCACGCAAGACTCGAGGACCAGCGATGTTCGAGACCGCCGTAACCCTCCGGCAGCACCAGCAGCAGGAAGAGGTAACGATCGAGGTCACGGGGTGGCGGCAGGAGCTTGAAATGCTGCTCGCAAAGCGTGGTGAGGTCGTGACAGATACGCGCCATGTCCGCTCGCGCGTGGCCGCGGATGGCGATCGCGTGCGGGATGCCGCCGGCCTCGAACTCGCCGATCTGCAACTCGCCGATCTCGACCGGATGATCGATCAGCTCATCGTAATCGGCCGAGACGTAAGTGCCGAAGCCGTAGCGCTCGGCATCCTTGCTGCGCATCGCGGTGGCGACGCGCCAGTCCCGGCCAATGCCCTTCGGCGGCGGCTCGATGGTGATCTCGCAGGCGCGGTCCTCCTGGCCGATGACCTGCAGGAACACGCAGGCGCCGTTGAACGCGGCATGGGTCGTGTCGAGGTGCGCGCCTCGTACGGTCAGGTCGTGGGCGTAGATTTCGGCGGTCACGGTAATCGGCCCCTGGGTGGCCGCCGCCTGCCAGCTGCTCTTGTCGAGTTTCGTCAGCTCGAGGTCGTGACCGTCTCCGGCGGCGCTGATTGCCACGACGTGCCGCGCGTAATCCCGTATGAGGTAACTGCCGGGAATCCAGGCCGGCAAGCGGAATACCTGGCCGTGCGGATCGGGTTTCTCGACGCGCAGCGTGACTTCGAACAGGTGCGCGCCCGGGTTCTTCGGGACAATGCGGTAACGGTGCGGCTCGGCCATCTCTTCTCCGGTGGCCGGGCGGTCACTTCGCCCCGGGCGGCTGGCCGTACAGCGGCTCGTTGAGCTTCAGGGTGAGACATTTCGCGGAGCCGCCGGCCTTCAGGAACTCCGACAGGTCGACCTCCTGAACGGTAAAGCCCGCCAGCATCAATCGCGCACGCAGCGGTTCCGATACCTTGTGCAGGAACACTGTCTCGCCGACGTTCACGGCGTTGCAGGCGAAATTGCCGGCGTCCGCCGTATCGACGACGATGCGCTTGTGCGGCGGTATGCGGCTTTCGATGGCCATGCGCGATTCGAAATCGAAAGCGGGCGGGTGGTACATGAGGAAACCGCCGGTCAGCGGACAGAAGCAGGTATCGATGTGGTAGAAACGCGAATCCGTGAGGCGGATCGAGATCAGCTCGATGTCGAAGAACTTCTGGATCTCCGCGTGCGCTTCGATCTCGGTGCGAAAGCCGTAGCCGGCCCAGGCCCAGGGTCCACCACGGTCGAGCAGGCAGTCGCCGGCGCCTTCGAAACCGATCTTCTCGTCGAGATCGAGCAGCTCGAACCCGTTTTCCCGGAACCAGCGTTTGAAATGCGGCTCTTCCGGGCGCCGCTCCTGCGGCATGAAATGGCTGGCAACCGCTTTCCTGCCGTAGACCACGCCGGCGTTGGCGGTGAATACCATATCGGGGAGGTCCGGCTGCGGGTCGATCGTGGCGATTTCGGCGTGCTCCGCCAAGGTGTCACGCAGGTTGCGCCATTGCTGCTTCGCCAGCTCGATGTCGAGGGAGCCTTCGTGGCCGGCCATCCACGGGTTGATGACGTACTCGACCGTGAAGTAATCCGGCGGGCACATCAATATCCTGTCTCTGGAGGTCATGCTTTCCCCTGGGCGGTCGGCAGGTGGATTTCGGCCAGCATGCAACGAACGCTGCCGCCGGCCGACTGTTCAATGGCGCCGATCGGGACGCTGACGATGTCGCCGTTCGACTGCAGCAGGTCGAGCTGCGAGTCGGTCAATGCATCGCGCGCCCGCTGCGACATCGCGACCACACGTCGCCCCGACGACGACCGCAGTTCCAGCATGTTTCCGGCGAACGCCTGCAATTGTGCGAGCGACAGCAGGAGGATCCGATGACCGCTCCTCTCCAGGTTTTCCATCACGGCCGAGCGCTGGTCCTCTCTGCGGATGGCCTCGCCGCAGATCACCGCGAGCTCCTCGCCGATGCTCATGAGCACGTTGGTGTGGTAAATCGGCACGCCGCCCGGATCGGCTGCGTCGAACGAGACGACGTCATAGTCGAGTCGCTGCGCAAAGTCGCCCAGGGGGTCCAGATGCGTGCGGGACGAGAGGCAGGCATAGGCAATGCGATTGGCGCGGTCGAGCACCATGCTGCCGGTGCCTTCCAGGTAATGGCCGTTCGACTCGTGGTGCGTGAGGTCGATGATCTCGCGCACGATGAACCCGTGCTTCTCCGCCAGCGCCTCCACGATGTCGCGCCGGCGTTCCGAGCGCCGGTTTTCCGCTTCCATGGGGTACAGCACGGCCCTCCCGTCCGCATGGAAACTGACCCAGTTGTTCGGGAAGATGGCGTCGGGCGTGTGCGGCTCCGGAGTGTCATCGAACGCGAGCACGCGCACGCCGCTCGTTTCCAGGGCGGTCCTCAGGCTTTCGAATTCACGTAGTGCCGCGGCCTGCTGCTCGGCGGGCGACGCGTCGAGATTTCCCTGGAAACGGTTGGATTCGGCCGTCTGCGGATTGCTCTCGAAGCGTGCAGGCCGGACCATCAGTACGGCCGTTGCCAGTTGTGATTCCTTTTCCAAGCTCATATTGTCCGTTTTGCACGCGATCGGCAGCCGCCCGAATAGCTGAAACGAGCGAGGAATTATGCCCTTGAAACGCCCGGCGCTGAAGGATTTCCAGCGCAAACTGGTCAATCCCTCCTGGCTGGCTTTCGTGTGGTTCGGCGTGACCGCCGGAATTTCACTCCTGGAGACGCCGGTCAAGTTCACCGCCCCGACGGTCACGCGCGCGGTGGCGCTGGATGTCGGTCGGGTCGTGTTCTCCGCGCTCAACAAGGTCGAGCTGGTCCTCCTCATCCTGCTCCTCGTCCTGGTGCGCGTCTCCGGCCGCAGCCGGGAGCTGTTCGCGCCTTGCGCCGGACTGGCGTTGATTCTCATCGCGCAGTCGGTGTGGCTGCTGCCGGAGCTCTCGGCGCGGGCACAGTCGATCGTCGCCGGGGTGGAACCGGGCGCTTCGATCGCGCATGCGGCCTATTCCCTACTGGAGTTCACGAAGCTGCTGTTGCTGTTGTACGTAGGATTCAGGTCGGCGCCTGCCGTGTAGGAGCCGGCCTCGGGGCGATCGGCTTTTACGCGCTATCGCCCGTGGCGTGCTGCTGCATTACGCCTGTGCGGAGGGGCGGGCCGAGACGCGGTCGTACCAGCTTTGCAGGTTCGGGCGTTCGGGGCCGATCTCCATTTTGGACCAGGCGGCGAAATCGATACCGACCAGCGCAGTGATGTCCGCGAGTGTGAAGTCACGGCCGACCACGTACTCGCTGTTCGCGAAGTGCCGGTCAAGCCGGTTCAAGAACGCCTCACCGCGCGTCCGGCCGCGCTCGACCAGCGCCGGAATCTGCGCGCACTCGACGGTGCCCGCGACTGCGCGGCCATGGAACGCTTTGTGGAAGTTGCGGAACATCTCGGCGAATGCCCCCAGCCCGTGCTGCTCGATTCTCGCATTCCACATCGTCACCAGGGCCTGCTCCACCGGGTTACGCCCCATGAGCGGCGGATCCGGATGCACCGCTTCCAGGTACTGGCAGATCGCGAACGCCTCCGTGATCCGGGTGCCGTCGTCGAGTTCCAGCACGGGCACGGTGCAGTCCGGGTTGACCGCGCGGAATTCGTCGCTGAACTGCTCGCCCGCGCGAAGATCCACTTGCACGACCGGCAGCTCCAGCCCCTTCTCCGCGAGGAACAGGCGCACCCGTCGCGGGCTGGGCGCGGACGCGCAATCGTAGAACTTCACTGCAGGAGCCCGCCGCACCGGCGACTGGCAATCGCGTCCAGATCCAGCCCCGAGCCCATCAGCGCCCCCGGCGCGCCCTTATGGACGCGGCATTCTGCCCGAACAGGACCTTGCGTTCCTCGTCGCTCGGGGACTCCGAGCGCCGCCAGTCGCTGCCGAGCTCGAGCCCCCTCCTGACGGCAGGGCGCGCTTTCAATCCGTCGAACCATGTCCGCAGGTTACCGAACTGGTCCAGGTCGACGCCGAACTTCCTGTACGACACCACCCACGGGAAGGAGGCGATGTCCGCGACGGAGTACTCGCGCGCGAGAAACGGGCGATCCTCGAGCCGCGTGTCCATGACGCACAGCAGCCGCTCGTATTCGTTGGCGTAGCGCTCCCTGGCATAGGGCACCGGCGCCGGCGCGTAGTTCACGAAGTGGCTGAGCTGACCTGCCATCGGCCCGAGCCCGCCGACCTGCCAGAACAGCCATTGCAGCACTTCATAGCGCTGGTGCAGGTCCTCCGGCAGGAACTTCCCGCATTTTTCCGCCAGGTACATCAGGATGGCGCCGGATTCGAAGATCGACAGGCCTTGCTCGCGATCGACAATGGCCGGCATACGGTTGTTGGGGCTGATCTCCAGGAATTCCGGCTTGAATTGATCTCCGCGCCCTATATCGACGGGAATGACCTCGTAGTCGAGGCCGCACTCCTCGAGCATGATCGAAATTTTCTTGCCGTTCGGCGTGGGCCAGTAGTAGAGATCGATCATGGGTCGTGGATGCGCGACGGGTTTACCGGATTATAGGCGACTGAAGCGGTAGCGGACGTCGATACCGGCGTAGGCGTTTCGTTCCGGCGCCGGTTCGTAATAGCGCCCGCCAAATGCGTTGCTGCGAATGTGGCTGTTGTAGCGTCGATCGAACAGGTTGTTCACGCCGAAATAGGGTTGAACGATCCAGTCGCCGCGCTCGATCTCCCGGCTGGCGCGCAGGCCGGTTACCGTGTAACTGCCCACCGGGACAGAGTTCGCATTGTCCGCATACAGCTCCCCCGAGTAGCGCGATTCCAGGCGCGCAAGAAAGCCGCCTTCCGTTTCCCAGGTGATCCCGACGTAGCCGAAGTGCTCGGGAAGCCCCGGCAGTCTTTTGCCGCCGAACTCGTTACCGCTTTCGTCGGTGAACGAGTCGAACGTGAAATCCGACCAGGTGTAGGACAGGTCCGCGCCAAAGCCGCTGTCGTGCCGCCAGGAAAGAGCGGTTTCGACGCCGGTGCGGCTGGATTCGCCGGCGTTCGAGAAAAACGTGCGCCCGGGGAAGCCCGCGATTTCGAACGGCACCAGCTCGTCGGTCAGTTCGATGTGGAACAGTGCCAGCTCGTAGTAGATCCCGGTCCGCTCTCCCTTGAGCCCCAGTTCGTAGCTGTCGGCGCGCTGCGGCTCGAGTGAGGGATTGAAGCCGCCGCTGCCGTCCGGGTTTGCGAGCTCCGTCGTCGTCGGCGTCTCGAACGAGCTGCTGAAAGAGCCGAAGGCGACGTGCTCACCAAAATGGAAGCTCGCCCCGATGGATGGACTCACCTGGTCGAACTCGATCTCTCCCGAGTCGTTGCCGTCGAGCAAGAAGCGATCGCTCACGTCGAAATTGATTCTGTCGTAGCGCAATCCAGCGGAGAGCACCCAACGCTCGCCCGCTTCGTACTGCCCGAGCAGGTAAGCGCCGACGCTGTCCACCCGTTCGCGCTGGTCGAATACGAGATCGCCGAGCACGCCTTCGTTGTTGTCGAACCGCCGCCGGTCGTCCTCCTGCCGGTCGAAGTCGATCCCGGCGGTGATTCCCGCTGCAGCCGGCAACTGCTCGCCGAAGCTGTACTGGACGCCGGCCCCGTAGAAGAAGCGATCGAAATCGACCGCGCCGCCGTCGACGAAGGGCAGGCGGTTCTGGAAATCGCGCCAGACGTAATAGTTCCGCAGCCGCAAGCTGCCGCCCGGCCGGTCCTTTTCATACACGAGTCCCAGGCGCTGTTGCGACAGGGATTCGCCGCCATTGAACAACACGTTGAGATCGCGTGCCGCGCGCGGGTTCGCGGTGGCCTGCGCTGCATCGATGCCGCCCGGATCGAGCGATTCCGGCTGGTCGGTATGGTTGAGAGCGAGCGTGATGCGCTCGCCGTCATTGAGCCGCATGCCGACCTTGCCGTTCAGCAGGCTGCCCTCGGCGAACGAATGCTCACGGTAGCCTTCGATTTCCTGGTGCGAGGCATTGAACAGGTAGTCCACCATCTCCCAGGAGCCGCCGGCTTTCAGCCCGTACTGCTCGAATCCCAGCTCGCCGGCAGCGAGCCCCGCTTCGAGGTAAGGCGGGGTATCGCCGAGCTCGGTCTCGATTGCGATGACGCCGCCCGATGCGTTCCCGTAAAGCGACGAGGCGGGACCGCGCAGCACCTCGATGCTTTCGGCCGAGCCGAGATCGATGCTGTCGACCTGCGCCTGGCCATCCGGCAGTGTCTCCGGGATGCCGTCCACGTAAACACGAATGCCGCGGATGCCGAAACTCGCGCGCGCGCCGAAGCCGCGCAACGAAATGCTCAGGTCCTGCGAAAAGTTATAACGGTTCTGGATGTAGAGACCCGGCACCCCTGCCAG
>DATABW010000440.1:0-3827 GCA_036259375.1 Woeseiaceae bacterium | reverse complement strand
GGCCGCTTCTTTCCGGAGCCGCGCGCCGGTGGCCGCCGCATTGGTCAGTTCATCGAGTTGCCGCAGCAGACGCTCGCGCAAGCCTGCAAGTTCCTCCGGGTCGACGCGGTGCTTGCGCGCAATCGCCTGGATTGCCGCGAGCCGTTCCTCCAGCCATTCCCGCCGCTCGGGATCGACATCGAGCGAGTCGCCGTAGCGCTGCAGGGCATCGGCGGCTTCGGCGGCCTGGATCGCGGCTTCCTCTATCAGGCGACGGACGGGCTCGAGCCGCGGGTCCAGCGCCGCCCCCGCTTCCAGCGCGTTCGCCGCCGCTGCGAGCAGCCCCCGCGCGTTTGCATCATCTCCCTCAGAGACCGCCTGTAAGGCGCCGGTGACGCTCTCGACGAGTTGCGCGCTGTGCCGGAAACGCTCGCGTTGTGCCCGCAGCTCGGCGTATTCGCGGGGCTGCAGGTCGAGTGCTTCGAGTTCCTGCGCCTGGAATCCGAGGAGGTCGAGGCGCGACGCGCGATCGGCCTCGGCCGCCTCGAGTTCCGCCAGGCCATTCGCGAGCGATTGCCACTCCGCATACGCCGCCGCGACGGCTTCGCGTTGCACCATCAGCCCGCCAAAATGATCGAGCAAGTCGCGCTGTACTGCCGGGCGCCCCAGTGACTGGTGGAAATGCTGGCCGTGAATATCCAGCAATGTCTCGCCGAGCGCTTTGAGGCTCGTGAGCGGCACTGCGTTGCCGTTGATGAACGCGCGCGAGCGTCCGTCGTCGCCGATGACGCGCCGCAGCAGGCACTCGTCGTCGAGGTCCAGTGACTGTTCCGCGAGCCAGGCCCGTGTGCCGGGTTGGTCCGATACGTCGAATTCCGCGCTGAACTCCGCTCGCCGGCTGCCGGTGCGGGTGAGCCCGGCGCCGCCGCGTTCGCCGAGCACCAGGCCGAGCGCGTCGACGAGTATCGACTTGCCGGCGCCGGTCTCGCCGGTCAGCACGGTCATGCCGCGTTCGAATTCGACTTCGACCTCGTCGATTATTGCGAAGTTGCGGACGTGCAGCCGCCTCAGCATGCCCGATCCGGCGTGCCGTTGGGGCCCCCGGCCCGCACACGGCTGTCGCGGCCCCAATGCAACTTCGACCGCAGAATATCGAAATAGTCGTAGCCGGGCGGGTGGATGAGCGTGATCCGCCGCTCCGCTTCGTTTATCAGTAGCCGGTCGACCGGTTCGAGCCCACCGAGCGTGTGGCCGTCGATCGTCACCTCGGCCTTGCTGTCGCTGTAGGCGAGCAGGCGGACCTCGATCTCGTGGCGCGAGGGAATGACGATCGGGCGGTCACTCAGCGTATGCGGGCACACGGGAACGACGACCACGGCGTTCAACGCCGGCTCGATGATCGGTCCGCCGCAACTGAGCGCGTACGCCGTCGAGCCGGTCGGTGTCGCGACGATGAGCCCGTCACCGGAATGCGTGTTGACATAGGTATCCGCGATGCGGGTTTCGAAGTCCACCATCCGACCCGACCCGCGCCGCTGCAACACGATATCGTTCAGCGCGGTGGCGGCGCGGACATTGCCGTCCGGTGCGATGATGCGCGCCGTCAGCATGAGCCGCGACTCGCGCACGTATTCGCCCCCCAGCACCTGGTCGAGGCAGTTCAGCATCTCGTCGGGCGTAACGTCCGCCAGGAAGCCGAGGCGCCCGCGATTGATGCCGAGCAGCGGCACGTCGTGCTCTCGCCCGAGTCCGGCGGCGTAGAGCATGGTGCCGTCGCCACCGATCGCGATAATGAGATCTGCACGCGCCGCGAGTTTCGCTTCCTCGACGGCCTCGACCGGCGAAGGCAGCGACGCCTTGGGCGTGGCGATGACGTCGACGCCGGCACGCCCGAGGTGATCGGCAAGTGTCGCCATCGGTTCTGCAACCCGGGGGTCCTCGACCCGGCCGACCAGGGCCACTGTTCTGAATTCCTTGTTCATGAGTCGACCGGCCCCCGCGAAGGCCGACAATTGTTGCAGACGGCCGGCCCCGCGCCAAGAAGGAAATCGGGGCCATTCCAGGTCGAAAGCGCCCCCTGAGACAGCCTCCGCACGTGCGAAAGCCGGTGCAGGCGCCCACCTTACGACCACTCGAACCTCCATAGCAGTGCTTTCACCTGACTGGATTTTTCGTATTCGCCCTTACACAATGACTGCCGGATAATTTGTCGCTGTAGCCGATGACTGAAACGATGGCGAAATTGCCCAACGAGCGCGCGCAGTACCTGCTGAAGGTGCTGATCCAGCGTTTCATACGGGACGGGCAACCCGTCGGCTCCCAGACTATCGCGCGGGATTCGAAGCTGGATCTCAGCCCGGCGACGATCCGCAACGTGATGTCGGAGCTCGAAGACCTGGGATTCGTATCCACGCCGCACACGTCGGCCGGCCGCGTGCCGACACCGCGCGGTTATCGACTGTTCGTCGACTCGCTGGTGCGCTATAAGCCCCCCCGCGGCGGCGAGCTCGAAAAGCTCAAGGCCCAGCTGGACAGCCAGTACGACGACCCGGAGGAACTGCTCGACCTTGTGACGAACCTCCTGTCCAGGCTCACCAGCATGGCAGGCGTGGTGACACTCCCGCGTACGCAGCACGCCACGCTGCGGCAGATCGAATTCCTGGCGCTATCGGAACGGCGCGTCCTCGCCATCCTCGTCCTCAACGATCGCGAGGTGCAGAACCGCATTCTGCACACGGAACGCGCCTATACCGCGGACGAGTTGCAGCGAGCATCGAATTACATGAACGAGAACTACGCGGGTTGCGACCTGCTGCAGATCCGCGAGCGCCTGCTGGCCGATCTCGAGGCCACACGCGATTCGATGAACCAGGCCATGCACGACATCATAGCGGTCGCCCAGACGGCAATGGACAGCGCGACCGCGGCGAAGGAAGAGTTCCGGCTGGCCGGCGAAACCAACCTGATGGACTTTGCGGAGCTGTCCGATCTCGACACCCTGCGGCGCCTGTTCGAGGCGTTTTCCCGGAAGCGCTTCATGCTGGACTTGCTCGATCGCAGCATCAACTCCGACGGCGTCCAGGTGTTCATCGGCGAGGAGTCGGGTGTCCAGATTCTCGACAGCTGCAGCGTCGTCACGGCGCCGTACCAGGCGAACGCGGAAGCGATCGGCGTGCTGGGCGTGATCGGGCCGACGCGAATGGCCTACGATCGCGTCGTGCCGATCGTCGATGTGACGGCCCGGCTCCTGAGCGCCGCCCTCAAGGCGACACTGCCGCCGCCTCCGGAGGCAACTTGAGCGGTTGAAATTTGCGGGCCAATCCCCAACCTCTCACAATCTGACCCGGCGCCGAAGCGGCAATGCCGACTCCGGAGCCGTTTTCTTTTGACCGGAGCATGTCGACCATGAGTGGAAATCCCGGCTACGGCAATCGCCGCGCAACCCCGGAAGAGCGCGCGGCCGACGACGCAGACGATCGGCACATCGAGGACTCGCCGGACGAGCAGCCGGAGGGCGCTCGCGGGGGCGGCGCGCCGGCACCGCTTGACGAGGAAGCCCTGGAGGACCCGCAGGCGGCTTGCGAAGTGGAGAGGGCGCGGGCCGACGAGAACTGGGAGCGATACCTTCGCGCGGCGGCGGAGCTCGACAATGTGCGGAAGCGGGCCGCGCGGGACGTGGAGAACGCCCGCAAGTTCGCCATAGAGCGCTTCGCGGCTGAACTGCTGGCGGTCAAGGACAGCCTCGAGATGGGCCTTGCGGCCGCGGCGGAGAACACCGACGTCGAGAGCCTGCTCGAGGGCAGCCGCACGACCCTGAAACAGCTCACGTCCACGCTGGAGCGATTCGG
>DATABW010000439.1:0-3916 GCA_036259375.1 Woeseiaceae bacterium | reverse complement strand
ATCGCGCCGACGGCTACGTGGTGCGGCTCGCCGACGTCGCCGATGTCGAGGTCGGAGCGCAAGACACCCGCAATGCGGCACGCGCAAACGGACAGGCCGCGGTCAGCATCGGAATCGAACAGCAATCCCGCGCCAATACCGTTGCGGTCTCGGAGGGCGTAATGGCCGCGCTCGAGCGCATCCGGCCGACGCTGCCGGATGGCATCGCACTCGGGGTCAACTTCGACCGGGCCCAGTTCATCAACGCTTCGATCCACGAGGTCTTCCGCGCGCTCGGCATCGCACTGGCGCTTGTGCTGGTCGTGATCTACTGCTTTCTTGGCACCGTACGCGCCACGCTCATCCCGGCGGTTGTCGTGCCGGTATCGATCATCGCGACCTTCTCGGTGATGGGGGCGCTCGGCTTCTCGATCAACGTCCTGTTGTTGCTCGGGCTGGTGCTGGCGATCGGGCTCGTGGTCGACGATGCGATCATTGTGCTGGAGAACATCTACAGGCGAATCGAGGGAGGCCAGCCGCCGCTTCTTGCATCGATTGACGGAGCCAACGAGATCGGCTTCGCCGTAATCGCGACTACGCTGGTTCTGATTTCCGTGTTCCTGCCGGTGTCGTTCATCGAAGGCAACATCGGTCGCCTCTTCGGGGAATTCGGTATCGCACTGGCCGCAGCGGTCGCATTCTCGGCGCTGGTTGCGCTGACGCTGACGCCGATGATGTGCTCGAAAATTTTCGCCGGCGCATCGAACCGCGGCTGGTTCGCGCGCCAGGTCGATCGCTTTTTCCGATGGTTGTCGCGTGGCTATGCCCGGCTGCTCGGCTGGACGCTGTCACACAACTGGGTGATCGTGCTGGCGGCTCTTCTGGTGACCGCATTGGCCTGGAACCTCTTCAGCGCACTGCCGAAGGAGTACTCGCCGAAGGAGGACCGGGGAGTGTTCTACGTGATCATCAGCGCTCCGGAGGGCGCCAGCTTCGATTACACGGATCGGTACGCGCGCCAGGTGGAAGACGTGCTGATGGATTACGTTGCCAGTGGCGAGGCACGGCGAATCCTGACACGCGTGCCGGCCGGCTGGGGCGGCGGCAGCGTCAGCAGCGCGCGTGTGCTGGTGCTGCTCGCGGACTGGAGTGTGCGCGAGCGTTCTGCGGAGGAGATCGCCAACGAGGTGCGCGGCCGTATCCAGCACCTGCCAGGCGTGCAGGTGCGGGTTTCGACGCCGCAGGGACTCGGCGTGAGGGGCGGAGACGCGCCGTTGCAAGTCGTGCTCGGCGGCGGCGATTACGCAGAGATTGTCGAGTGGCGAGACAAGCTAATGGCTCGCAGCGAGCAGAACCCCGGCCTGGTCGGCGTAGAGTCGGACTACGAGGAGCGCACGCCCGAGATACAGATATCGGTGAATCGGGACCGTGCGGCCACGCTCGGAATATCGATGCAGAACATCGGGCGGACGTTGGAGACGATGCTGGGTTCGCGCATCGTCACGCGTTATGTGGATCGCGGGCTCGAATACAACGTGGTGCTGCAGAGCCGTGAGGTGGACCGCGCGACGCCGACCGACTTGCGGAATATTTACGTCCGCTCCACCAGCGGGCAGATGGTGCCGCTATCCAACGTGGTCACGTTGCATGAACAGGCCGGCCCGTCGGAGCTCAACCGCTTCGATCGGCTGCGGGCGATCACGGTATCGGCAGGCCTCGCGCCCGGCTACTCCCTGGGTGAGGCCATCGAATGGGTCAACGAATTTGCACGCAGTGAGCTGCCGCCCTATGCGCGCGTGAACTTCGATGGCGAGTCCCGCGAGTTCGTGCAGTCGGGCAGTTCGCTCTACTGGACGTTCCTCCTGGCGCTCATCGTCGTGTTTCTCGTGCTGGCCGCGCAATTCGAGAGCTTCCGGCATCCGTTGATCATCATGACGACCGTGCCGCTGGCCGTTACGGGCGCGCTGGCCGGGCTTGCGCTGCAGGGCTTCTCCATCAATGTCTACAGCCAGATCGGCATCATCCTGCTGGTCGGTCTCGCGGCGAAGAATGGAGTTCTGATCGCGGAGTTCGCCAACCAGTTGCGCGACCAGGGTGTCGAGTTCCGGCAAGCCATCATCGACGGCGCCCGCATCCGGCTCCGTCCGGTGCTGATGACCAGCCTGTGTACCATATTCGGCGCCGTGCCGCTGCTGCTCGCGACCGGTGCCGGCGCCGAGAGCCGGCAGCCTATCGGCGTGGTCGTGGTGTTCGGCGTCGTCTTCTCTACCCTGCTGACGCTGGTAGTCGTGCCGACTTTTTATTCGCTGCTGGCACGCAACACTCGCTCGCCGCGAACCGTTGCCCGCCTGGTCGAAAGACTGCGCGAAAAAACTGCCTGACCAAACCAGCCATGGGCAGGTAACACCAGAATCACGGAAGCTTGCTTTCGTTTTCCGCCGTTGGAAAAAAACGACTTGACGAAACCGCTCGGCATGTTTTGCGGTGTCACAGATGCCTAGGGCAAACGCTCTAAAATTTTCCGCAATTCTCCTGCAACGCAACTTGAAATTGGCATATAGTCCGAGCGTACCGTGACGTAGAGGTTACTAGTAACCCTTGGTGCATGATCGCAAGCGTTCATCGTCCCGGTACGGCTAGTAAAGGGGGCATATTCATTCATGCAAACGGCTGTCGGCTGAAAGGCCGGAGGGCTACTGCTGTTTCCGGCCGGCTTGAATTGAATACTCAACCATCATCGATTGAAGAGCGGGGGAATCCATAAAGTGGTTATTCGACGAAGAAATGGCGTAAGCGAGTTATCGCTCACCAGTTGCGCTGCGGCCATCGCTATCGCGCTGTTGCCGAATGCTTCCGCGGCGCAGGAAGGGCCGGATCAGGAATTAGAGCAGGTCATCGTTACGGGTTCACGCATTGCGCGGCCCGAGTTGTCCACGGCCAGTCCAATCGCGGTGATCGGTGCTCCCGAGTACGCGCTGTCCGGCACGACGAATGTCGAAGAGCTTCTGAATACGATGCCGCAGGTGATACCGGGCGAAGGTGGCTTCACGAACAACGAAGGCAGCGGCGTCGCGACCATCGACTTGCGCGGACTGGGCATTCAGCGAAGCCTGGTGCTGGTGAACGGCCGTCGTTATATCTTTTTCGATGCGAGGCAGGTAGCCGATCTGAATACGATTCCTGCCGCTCTCGTGGCAGGTACGGAGATCGTAACCGGCGGTTCTTCCGCCGTGTACGGATCCGATGCCGTTGGCGGCGTGGTGAATTTCATCCTCAAAGACGACTTTGAAGGGATCGAGGCGACCGCCCAGTACGACGTAAGCGACGAGGGCGATGGCCAGGTCGCTAATTTCGACCTGACGATGGGAGGCAACTTCGACGAGAATCGGGGTAACGCCGTCGTCTTCATGAACTATATGCGCCGTGAATCGGTGCTGGCGGCCGATCGACCGCAGTCCTTCTTTTTCTACGTTGACGGTGTCGATGAGAACGGCAACCCGGCCCTGGTGCCGGGAGGTAGCTCGTCGCATCCGTTCTCGCGTATCTCCGGCTTTCCCACAGGCGGTCCTGCACTGGAGGCGAGGCCTTCCGTGCAGCAGGCGCTCGCGGATGCCGGCCTGAGCAACATCACCGGCTTCGGCTTCAAATTCGACGAAACCGGGCAGAACGTAACGCCTTACATCAGCCCGGATGACAACTACAACTTCAACCCGCTCAACTATCTACAGTTGCCACAGAACCGAAAGATGTTCGGCACCATGGTCTCCTACGACGTGACCGATCGGCTGGAAGGCTATGCGGAGCTGATGTTCGTCAATAACCTGGTGGAAACCAAAAGGGCACCGACGAGCGGAGGTGACTTCCAGGAGATCCAGGTTGACAGCCCGTTCCTGCCGCAGAGCGTCCAGAACCTGTTTGCGGCGCTCGACGCGACGGA
>DATABW010000438.1:0-4348 GCA_036259375.1 Woeseiaceae bacterium | reverse complement strand
GCATTCCAGAGTTTTTTCAGGAACCGGAGGTCCGCACCCAGGGCTTCGGCGCCGGATCCTTCCGCGGCCGTCCGGACGATGACACCGCCAGGTTGCCCGTCCTCCGCAAGAATGCCCTCGACCAGTTGCCGCAGGCGTTCGCGTTCAGCCTCGACTTCGATACGTGCCGAGACGCCGATACCGGTGCCATTCGGCAGGTAGACCAGGTACCGCGACGGCAACGTGATGAACGTCGTCAGCCGGGCGCCCTTGTTGCCGATCGGGTCCTTCACGACCTGGACCAGCAACTCCTCGCCTTCGCGCACCAGCTCGCCAATGTCCGGTACCGTGTCGGGCGCGGAATCGGGGACCATCCCTGCGTCCGCGGAATCCACGTCGAGTAACTCGCCGTCGACGCCCGGCAGCGGGGGCCGTTCCCGATGCCGGCTCCGGCTCGGCTTTTCGATGTCCGAGGCATGGAGGAACCCGGTGCGGTCGAGGCCGACCTCGACAAACGCGGCCTGCATGCCCGGGAGGACTCTCGATACCCGTCCCTTGTACAGGTTGCCGACCAGGCCGCGCCGCGCCGCGCGCTCCACGAAGACTTCCTGCAGAACGCCGTTCTCCAGCAGCGCAGCGCGCACCTCGCGCGCGGTGACGTTGACCAGAATTTCTTCCCGGGACGATTCGTCTTTCAAGCTGCCGTCCCCGGTTCAGTCGTGCGGCGAAGGCCGCTCGCGCGGCAGCACGTCGATGCCCGCCTGCCGCAGGAGCAGGGCCGTCTCGTATACCGGCAGCCCGACCACGCCGGAATAGCTGCCCGCCAGTGCGGCGACGAAAATTCCGCCGCGTCCCTGGATGGCGTACGCGCCTGCCTTCCCCTCGGGCTCGCCCGTCCGCCAGTACGCCCGCGCCTCATCCGGCCCGATCTCGCGGAAATGTACCTCGCTCCCCGATACCGACGACAGCTCGCGGCTCCCGGACAGGACTGCGATCGCGGTGTGCACCGTGTGCACGCGTCCGGACAACCGTGACAGCATGTAGACCGCTTCCTCCTCCGACGCCGGCTTGCCGAACAGTTCGGCGTCCAGCGAGACCACGGTGTCCGCTCCCAGGATCACCGGCTCGGCGCGTCCTGCCGCAAGCGCTGCCCTTGCCTTCGCGAGCGCCAGCCGCAGTGCCAGGTCGAATGCCGGCTCCCCGGCTGCCGCCGTCTCGTCCATGCCGACGCCGGCGTAGCTGTGCGCGACGCCGATGGCGGCCAGGATCTCGCGTCGCCGCGGCGAAGCCGAGGCGAGATGCAGGCGCGCCTCCGTCACGCTATAGCCGCCCGCATCGGAGGATCTTCTCAGGCACGATGATACGGGTGCCCCTCCGTCAGCGACCAGGCCCGGTACAGCTGCTCGACGACGATCACGCGCGCGAGTCCGTGCGGCAACGTCAGTCGGGACAGCGACCAGCGAAACTCCGCACGCCCGAGACACTCCTGCGACAGCCCGTCCGGGCCGCCGATCACCAGTGCGACGTCCCGGCCGTCCTGCTGCCAGTCTCCGAGCGTGCCGGACAGCTCTCCGCTCGACAGCTGCTTGCCGCGTTCGTCCAGCGCCACCACCCGTTCGGCGGCTTTCACCCTGCGAAGCACGCTCAGCCCTTCCACCTCGACGGCTTTTTGCGCGTCGGACTCATTCGGCCGCGCGGCGACGGCTACCTGTTCCAGCCGAAATCGCCATTGTACCGGCAGCCGCTTCGCGTAGCTTTCGACCGCGCCGTTGACCCAGGCCGGCTGTCGGTCGCCGATCGCAATCAAGCGGATGTGCACGACGTGTTCAGGTTTCTCTCGCCGCCAGGTCGCCGGCCGGTTCAAGCGACCAGAGTTTTTCGAGATTGTAGAATTCGCGAACACGCGGCAGCATCACGTGCACCAGCGTGTCCTGCAGGTCGAGCAGCACCCACTCGCTGCCGTCGGTACCCTCGACGCCGATCGGGCGATGGCCGGCTTCGCGGGACTTGTCCGCCACCGCGTCGGCGAGCGCCTTCACGTGACGGTTCGACGTGCCGCTCGCGACGATCATATAGTCCGTGACCGTCGTCAGTCTGCGCACGTCGAGTTTCACGATGTCCTTCGCCTTTACTTCTTCAAGGGCATCGATCACCAGATCACTGAGTTGTTCGCTGTTCATTCACCTTCCGTTTGGTTGCGGTTGAATCCGGGGGCGGCGTAGCAGCCGCCCTGTTCGATGACGTCGAGGACTGCATCCGGCGTGAGGAAGCGTGGCCTCCGGCCGGCGGCGACCAGTTCACGGATCTCCGTGGACGAGATCTCGAGCTGCGTGACGTCGTGGATGTAAATGTGTCCCGATTTCGCCTGGTGCAGGTCGCCGATGCGATGCGTGCCACGATCCGCCAGCAGCTCGCCCAGCGGCCCCATGTCCGGAGCTCGCCAGCCCGGCCGGTGCGCCACTACGATGTGCGCGAGCTGCAGTATCTCGCGCCAGTGATACCACTTCGGCAACCCGAGGAACGCGTCCATGCCGATGATGAGCGCCAGTGGCTGCAGCGGGAACTCGGCGCGCAGCGCTGCCAGCGTGTCGACGGAGTAGGAGGGGCCTTCCCGCTGCAGCTCGCGGTCATCGACGACGAACCCGTGCTGCCCTTCGGTGGCGACCTGCACCATCTTCAGCCGCAACTCCGCGCTCGCGACGGGCTGCGCGCGATGGGGCGGATTGCCGCAGGGCATGAACCGGACCTCCTCGAAGCGAAGGGCCTGCAGCATCTCGTAAGCAGAACGCAGGTGTCCGTAGTGAATGGGATCGAAAGTCCCGCCAAAAATTCCCATCGGACTCACTGCCGCATCACCTGCCTCGCTTTGCCGCATCCCGTCATGCGGCTTTTGCCTTGCCCGACGCCAGCCCGTAGACCAGCTCGATCGATACCTGCCAGGGATCAGCGCCCAACCGCCCCCGCATCGCGGCGTCGACCTTGCGCGCGAGCTGAAGCAGGCGGTACAGGTCGCCAGGCGTATGCCGCGCGACACAGGCGCGAACGATGCCCTCGCGGTTGCGCCAGATCCGTTCTTTCTGCATCGCCGCGCCCAGCCCCTTGCCTGAGGCGACGCTCGCCGCCAGCCTGGCGAGCACCCGCAGCTCGCGCGCGAGCGCCCAGACGACCAGCGGCGGCTCTACGCCCTCCTCGCGAAGGCCGCCGAGGATGCGCAGCGCGCGCGCCGTATCGCCGGCAACGGCGGCGTCGACCAGCTTGTAGACGTCGTACCGGCTGCTGTCCGCGACCGCCTCGTCGACGTCGACTGCGCTCACCGGACCTTCGCCCAGCAAGAGCCGCAATTTCTCGACCTCCTGGTCCGCCGCCAGCAGGTTGCCTTCGACCCGATCGGCAATGAGCCGCACCGCGTCCTCGTCGGGATCGAGTCCCGCGCGCCGCATGCGCAAGGCGATCCATCTCGGCAATTCGCGAACGTCGACCGGCCAGACCTGGACGATGCCGCCCCGGGCGCCGAGTTCCTGCACCCATTTGACCGTCATCGCCTTCTTGTCCAGTTTGGGTGCGCTGACGACGAATACAAGATCGTCGCCCATCTTTCGGAGGAGCTCGACGATCGCCGCCGAACCGTCGCGACCCGGTTTTCCGGTCGGCAGCTTCAGCTCCAGCAGACGTTTGTCCGCGAACAGCGAGAGGCTGCCGGCGGCGGCGGCGAGTTCTTCCCACCGGAAACCCGGACCCGCCACGTGCACCTCGCGTGCGCCGAACCCCCGCTCGCGCGCCGCAGCCCGTATCGCGTCGAGCGCCTCCTGCACGAGCAGGTGCTCATCGCCCGTGACGAAATAGCAGGGCAGCAGGTTCTTTTTCAACGCCGTGGTGAGCTGGTTCGGAGAGATATTCACGCTACCGCCCGGGATCCTGGCTCTCGGATCCCGACGGACGGCTGCGGAGTCGGAAAGCGACCTGCCCCATCAGGCTGCGTCAAGCTGCTCCAGGCCGACGGATTCGCCTTCGAGCAATACCGGGATGCCGTCCGCGATCGGGTACAGGAGCTTGCCGTCGTCAGTGACCAGGGCTTCCTTGAGGGTGGATGCGAGCGGCACTCCCTCCCGGTTCACGAGCTTGCCCTGGCTGATCGCGGCGTTCACTTTCTTCAGCAGATCGCCGCGCGCGAGCGCAAGCCCCTTGTGCGTGATCGGACAGCACAGGATCGGCAGCAGCTTTTTGTCCATATTTCCCGTCGTCTCAGCCCTCGGGCCCAACCGAACGCTTGTGGCACATATTGTTATGTTATACCATTTTGTTTCGGGCCCGACCCTTCCTTCCCTGAGCATAACGGCAAGCGATGCTGGATAACAGCGGTGTGAAAACC
>DATABW010000437.1:0-4007 GCA_036259375.1 Woeseiaceae bacterium | reverse complement strand
AATTGGCCGGCAGCTTGTCCACGATCACGGGCTAAGTCCCTGCGTACTCACAGCCGTTTCGGTGAACAGGTAGAGAATCGATGAACAGAACGTCGTCAGACGTGATTCCGGGATTTTCAGTCGCTGACGATAGTCTGCGGCCGGCACTATCGCCGGGAAGAGACGAATGACGGCCGGATTCCTCCGGGTCATCAACCGACCCCAGGTACTTGCACTGTCGTTCGGTGCGATGATCGGCTGGTCCTGGGTGGCCCTGACCGGCGTCTGGATCGGAAATGCCGGGCCGGTGGGTGCGATCCTGGCCTTCCTCGCGGGCGGAACCGCGCTCGCTTTCGTCGGGCTGGTGTATGCAGAGCTTGCCGCCGCGATGCCCTTGGTCGGCGGAGAACACGTCTACTCGATGCGTGCGCTGGGGCGGACGGCATCCTTCGTCTGCACCTGGGCCATCCTGCTCGGCTACGCATCCGTCGTCGCGTTCGAGGCGGTCGCGTTGCCGACCGTCCTGGCGTACCTCGTGCCCGGTTTCGACCGGGGCTACTTGTGGACAGTCGCCGGCTGGGACGTCAACGCGAGCTGGGTGGCGACCGGCGCGATTGCCGCCGTGGTCATGATCGTGATCAACATCCTCGGCATCCGCACCGCGGCGCGTGTGCAGCTGCTCGTCGTGGTCGTCATTGTCGCGTGCGGCCTCGCGCTGGTCTCGGGTGCCGTCGTCACAGGCGTGGCCGCGCACCTGTCTCCCGCTTTTGCGGGCGGCGTCGCCGGTGCGTTGTCCGTGCTGGCGATGGTGCCGTTCATGTTCGTCGGTTTCGACGTGATTCCGCAATCTGCGGAGGAGATCGACATGCCTTTCCGGCAGATCGGCAGTACGCTGGTGCTGTCCATCCTGGTGGCGATCCTCTGGTACGTGCTGATCATCGGCGCCGTCGGGCTGGGGCTCTCGCAACAGGAGCGGAGCGCCTCATCGCTGCCCACCGCCGATGCGGCGACGGCATTGCTGGGGGGCAGCTGGGCAGGCAAGCTGCTCGTCGTCGGGGGCATTGCGGGCATCCTGACGAGCTGGAATGCCTTCCTGATCGGCGGCAGCCGCGCGCTCTTCGCGCTCGCTCAGGCGCGCCAGGTTCCGGTAGTTTTCGCAAAACTCCACCCCAGATACCGCACGCCGGTGAACGCGATCCTGCTGATCGGCGGGCTCGCCGTTATTGCCCCGCTATTCGGCCGGCCGGCAATGGTATGGCTGGTTGACGCCGGCGGGCTCGGCATCGTCACGGCATACGCGATCGTCGCGCTGTCGTTCATCGTGTTGCGGCGGCGTGAGCCGGAAATGGAAAGGCCGTATCGGGTGAAACGTGGACGGCTGGTCGGCTGGCTGGCGCTCGGGCTGTCGATCGCACTGGCGGTGCTCTACCTGCCCTGGAGCCCCGCTGCACTCGTCTGGCCACAGGAGTGGCTGATCGTCATCGCCTGGTGTGTGCTGGGCTACGCCCTTCACCGCCTGTCCGAGCGCGGGGCTACCGGCCCGACCGCACCGATCGCCACGTCTGCGCATAAAGTGCGCTCAGACGAACTGCTCCCGGTATCCGAACAGCCCCGCCGAGCCGCCGGTGTGCAGAAAGACGACTGACTCTCCTTCCTTGAAATAGCCCGTTCGGATGAGGTCGAACAAACCGGCAAGTGCTTTTCCACTATAGACCGGGTCTGCAAGAATACCCTCGCGCCTGGCGAGAAGTAACAATGCTTCCTTCATCGACTCCGTCGGTATCCCGTAACCGTCACCCACGTAGTCGCAGTTTGCGACGATGTCCTCTCTCTCGACGCAACCCGGAGCGCCAACGTAATCCGCCGTCGCAGCCGCCAGCCTGAATACTTTCTCTTCCTGTACGTCCTTTCCGGCGTTGACGCCAATACCCAGCAGCGGGATGCCACTGTGGATTCCCCGCAGCCCGACGACCAGGCCGGCCTGCGTACCCGCGCTGCCCGTCGCGTGCACGACGTGATCGATCGTGATTCCCTGCTCATTGGCCTGGGCTACCAACTCGAGCGCGCAGGCAACGTAGCCCAGCGCCCCGATGCAGTTCGAGCCGCCGCCGGGGATGATGTAAGGCCGCTTGCCCTTCTTTCGCAGCGCCTCGGCAACCTCGTCCATTGCCTCGTCCATGTTCGTGCCTTTCGGTAAATGACGGATGGAGGCGCCGAACAGCCAGTCGAGAAACACGTTGCCGGATTTCAGGTAAGTATCACCAGGATCCTGGACACGATTCTCGAACAGCAGCTCGCAAGACATATCCAGCTTCGCGGCAGCAGCCGCGGTCTGGCGTGCATGATTGGATTGCACCGCCCCCTGCGTGATGATCACGTCGGCTTTCTGCCGGAGTGCATCTGCCATCAGGAACTCCAGCTTGCGCGTCTTGTTCCCGCCGGTCGCGAGCCCCGTGCAATCGTCCCGCTTGATGTACAGTTTCGGACCACCGAGGTGCGCTGTCAGACGGGGCAGGAACTCGAGCGGAGTCGGCAGATGCGCCAATCTGATGCGTGGAAAACGGGCTAGCTGCATGTCGCGAGTACCTTGCTGTGTCCGCATTGCCTTGTCTGGCCTGGACCTTTCGCTTTGAGGCTGGTGTTTTACCAGTCCAGCCCGCGGATGGCGAGGGTCTCACGGGATGCACGGACGTTGAACCGTGTAAACCTCGTCCGGATAGACTACGAGTTCGTTCGGGGTGCCCACGCCTTCAGCACCTGGTGAAGCGTTTCAGAGCTCGCGCCCGTCGCCTCAGCGGCCGACCGCGTCGGCTACGATATCGAGCGTACGTTCGATCTCCGCCTCGGTATTGTAATGTGCGATGCCAATGCGCAGAACGCCTTCTTCTTCACGGAGGCCGAGTTTGCGCACGGTTTCCAGGGCGTAGTTGTGACCGCTCCAGACGAAGATGTTTCGTTCCGCCAGGACGGAGGCGATATCGCTCGGCGAGGCCGACTCGTGCCGCAACGAGACGGTTGGCACTCGCGGAGCCGACTCCGAATGCACTGTCGGCCCGACGATTGAAATTCCCGGCAACTGCTGCAAACCCCGGATCAGCCGGGTCGCCAACCGCGTTTCGTACTCGCCGGCGGCCAAAAAAGCAGCTCCTATCTTGTCTCGCAACGAGCCGCCGCCGCCCATCCTCTCACCCAGCCGGGCGAAATAGTCGATCGTGCCGCCGATGCCGGCAATCAGCTCGATCTGCGGGGTACCCGTTTCGTACTTGACCGGCAACGACTCCGGCACGCAGCGGCATTTATAGGCTTTCATCGCCTCCAGGACGCTGCGCTTTCCCCAGGCAATCCCCATATGCGGACCGAAAAACTTGTAGGACGAACACAGGAGGAAGTCGCATCCGATATCGACCACATCGATCAACCCATGCGGCGCGTATTGAACTGCATCGACGTAGACTATGGCACCTGCTTGCTTCGCAAGGGACACGAGCTTCTTCACGTCATTGGTCGAGCCGGTGAGATTACTGGTGTGATTCAGTGCGACGACCTTCGTACGATCGCTGAGAAGCGACTCGAAGTGGTCGGCCTCTATCCTCCAGGTCTCGGTGCTGAAGTCTGCCCAGCGAATGACTAGTCCGTTGTCTTCAGCGGCAGCCAGCCATGGAGCGACGTTGCCCTCATGGTCCATGCGCGTCACGATGATCTCGTCGCCCGGCTGGAGCCCTCGACAGATGCTCCGCGAAAGGTGGAGGGTCAATGTCGTCATGTTCGGGCCCAGTATGATCTCACCCGGGTCATCGGTTCCCAGGAATGCGGCCATCTTCCGGTGCACCGAGTCAAGCACCTCTTCGGCCGCGAGGGATGTGGCGAAGCGGCCGCCGAGATTGGCGTTTCGCTGCACCAGGGTGTCGGCGCAAGCGTCGACCACCTGCTGAGGCACCTGCGTACCCGCCGGGTTGTCCAGCGAAGTCCGGGAGTGCCCGTCGTGTGTTAGCGATACAGCTGGAAACCGTGCTCGTACGCCGTCGATA
>DATABW010000436.1:0-4712 GCA_036259375.1 Woeseiaceae bacterium | reverse complement strand
CCTGCCCGCCTCGTTCTGCTCGCTCCGCACCACACCAGCGCGCACATCACACGATCGACGGCCGGATCTGATGCGGGTGGGTCGGGATGGGGCAGCCGGCGGCGCGTTGCGCGACGGCTGCGACGGATACCCGTTTCACCTTTTCACGCCTGCTCCCCCATCGCCGATTTTTCTTGCGCTCCGCCGCGCCGGGGAACATCGTCCGTGGCGCAGGCCCACCGCAACGTGCCTACCGGGAGGACTCCATGGCGGACGTCGACACGACGATGATGAAGGTGCAGCGGCTCCTGACCGGGCCGATGGGGCTCCGCATCGCGCTGCAGGGCGAGACCATCACCGTGAGCTTTTCCGACAGCAGCACGCGGGTGAACCTGAACTTCAGCGCCTGGGGCCAGAACAAGGCCGGTGATGCGTCCACCCTCATCCAGCTGTCGGCTCCACTGCTGTGGGAGGTGGATCCGTCGCCCACGCTGTTCGAGTGGGTCGCACGGGAGGGGGGCAAGTACTACTTCGGCCACGTGACGGTCTTCGACGACCAGTCCGCGCCCGGCAAGCTGTTCCTGATGATGAAGCACACGCTGCTGGGCGACTACCTGGACGAGGAGGAGCTGCACTGGGCCCTGTACACCCTGCTGCAGACGGCCGACGGGCTCGACGACGAGCTGAAGGGCAAGTTCGGCGGCAAGCGCCTGGCCGACTTCGCCTGAGAGGATGTTGAACAATCTTTTCCCGGCTCCTGAGTCATTCGGCGCTACGCGCACCCTGTCGAATGAAAGTCGCTCGCCACGGCTGTCATTTCGAAGGAGGCGCCCGCGTGATCTTTGCCGGTGCAGGAGCCCGTGGCGCCGACTGAGAAATCTACTCGCCCGGGCAGGTGCCACGCCCGCGCGACGGCACTCGCCCGAATGGGTCGTTCTATTCAGGGAGCCGCCGCGCAAGTCCTTGCCCGTGCACGTGATACGGCGGCGACCGAAGGACCTCGCCGGCAAAGCGACAGGCCCGCTCGGTGCGAGGGACTGGGACGTTGCCTGGCGGACAAGGTCCCAACGCCGAATGACTCAGGATGACGTCACCTGCTTCTCGGTGGGTGAATCTTTAAACACGCTCTGAGGATGCCCCGATGAACCGCAGCGTGATCTCCGATGCGGCGGTTTCGGCCGCCAAGGGGTACTCGCACGGCGCCGTGGAGCCGCGCCACGTGCTGTTCGCCCTGGCCCGGCACTTCCGCGAGCGCCCGGAGTGCGCTGGCTTTCTGGAACCGGCCAGGCGCGGCCTGGAGCCCCGCGGCAACTCGTACGGCTCGCCTGCCATGAGCGAGGCGGCCACCGCGCTGATCGGCACCCTCAACTCCGACGACGACGGCATCGCAGCGCTGCGGCAGGCGTTCGAGGGCGACGGAACCCCCTCCGCCGCGGGCGCCGCCGGCGGACAGGCGGCCGAGACCGCGGAAGAAGCCGCGCCTCGCGCGCAGCCCCAGGCCGCCTCCGCGGCCGCGGAATCCGTGGCCGACGTGCTGGCGGAGCTGGATGCGCTGACCGGGCTGAACGCGGTCAAGGCGCAGGTGCGCAGGATCATCGCGGTGGTGCAGGCCAACACCGAGCGCGAAAAGGCCGGGCTGCGGCCCGTGAAGCCCGGCCTGCACCTGGTGTTCACCGGCCCGCCGGGAACGGGAAAGACCACCGTGGCGCGCCTGGTGGCCCGGCTGTACGCGGCGGCCGGCGCGCTTCCCGGCTCCAACTTCACCGAGGCCACGCGGGCGGACCTCATCGCCGGGTACGTGGGCCAGACGGCCATCAAGACGCACGAGCTGATCAACCGCACCCGGCCCGGCGTGCTGTTCATCGACGAAGCGTACAGCCTTACCCCGACCAGCGGCGTGGATTTCGGCCACGAAGCCATCGCCACGCTGGTCAAGGCGATGGAGGACCACCGCAACGACTTCGCGGTGATCGTGGCCGGCTACGGCGACGAGATGCAGGAGTTCATCGAGTGCAACCCGGGGCTGCGCAGCCGCTTCAAGACGTTCATCGACTTTCCGGACTACTCGTCCGGCGAGCTGAGCGAGATCTTCGGGCGGATGGCGCACGAGGTGGGCATCGCGCTGGGCCCGGGCGCGCTGGAAAAGGCGGCGGAGGTCTTCGCCGCGGCCTCGGGCAAGCGTTCCTTCGGCAACGCGCGGTTCGCGCGGTCGCTGTTCGAGCAGGCGTACGCGCGCATGGCCACGCGCGCCGCGGACGACGGCGCAGTCACCATCGAGGAGCTCACCACGCTCCTGGCCGAAGACATCGACGACGACCTTTCGATGCTCCCGAGCGATCCTCGCCGCATCGGGTTCTGACGCCGGGGTCGGCGGCCGAACGCAGGCCCACAATGCGAACCGGCCGGCACTCCTCGCGAGTGCCGGCCGGTCTTGTTGATGCCGATGCCCTGCGTCACCCGCGCAGCCGCCGCACCACCTCTTCTCCCAGGTAGGATCTTTATGCGACATCTTCCGTTTTCCTGACGATGTTCATATGTTTCCGTCGCGGGCTTCTCCACGGTGTGGACAGTACCTGCAGCCGAGAGCGGCCCTCCCATCCATACTTCTCCCGTACCTCCAGTCAGATGTCTCCTGCCAATCATCGTCGGCGAACAGCGACCAGGGTGGTCGCCGTCTCCATCATTACCGGTCTCGCCGCCTGCGCGGACGATCCGGCGAGTCCGGGAATACCTGCTGACGCCGCGCCCGGGTACCCAGCAGCGCTCAACGTGGAGCCGGTTCCGGAGTTCGACAGGCGATCCAGCTTCGATCTGGACGTGAGCGCCAGCGGCTCCTTCAGGCCGGGTCACCCGGTGCACCTTACTTTCACGGGAAAGCGAACGCCGGCGTCGGGGACGGCGAACTACGGCTGACGCTTCCGGAAGTCGCCGCCGCCGAGCAAAGCGGGTGGGAAGTGGTCGTCGTTCCCGTAGGTGTGGATATTCGTCCCCACGTCCAGGTTCGACAGCGGTTCGCGTCGGGAGACCAGATCGAGGAACGTGTTACGCTGGTGATTCCGGAGCCCGGGTATTACCACATCATCGCTACCGGCTATCGCCACGCAAGCGATGCCGAACCGGGTATGCTCTCCGACGTTACCCGCCGCGACTACTGGCTCTGGATTGCCGAGCACGGTGGCAGACTCACGACAACCTTCGATACGACCCTCTTCGCGTCTGATGACCGAAAGCAATCCGGCCCTCGCGGCTCACAGCGGCGGCCGTCGCGCGTCCGGAGTGATGGGGCGACCATCACTTGCGCACTCTACCCAGCCGACGGCGGTACTACGCTCCAGTCGCCATGTCCGGACGCTCCCGACCTGCCGATTGGAACTTCTCCTCCCGCCACGGCGACCTTCCGCGTTCTCTACAGCAAGTCGGCCCAGGGGATCTCGTACCGGCCTGTAGCCGGTGCACGTTACACCTGGAACGTCGTGTCGGTCAGCACGGGGGCCACCGTTGGTTCCGGAAGCGGGTTCGTGGCGGCGGATGGCGGGATTGGCACCATCGACTGCACGGGGCCGACCAGCGACCGGCGGATTTCCGTATCGGTTTTCACCGTCAACGACAAAGCAGTCGTCACGTATTCGGGTGGCGAACTCGCGTACAGCCAGGTGATGCTGTGTGGTGGTCACACGGACCTGCTGGTGCAGCCGGAGATGGCACACCTGTTCCTCAACACCGTCAGGATATACGAGGGGCACCAACTCGCGTTCGCGGGACAGTACGGGATCGAGCGAATCAAGGTCGGGCTGTACGACGATGCCAGAACCTATTACGACCACCGGCGCACGGACCGGGAACTGCACATTGCCCGGGAGGACCGGATGATCTACGGTGAGTACGGAGTCATGGTGGTGACGCACGAGTACGGCCATCGCTTCCAGGACACGAAGCTCTTCACGTCGCCGTCGCCCGATGGCCTGATGCGCTTTCAGAACGGCTGCGCGTCAGTGCATCCTCCCGAGATGACCCAGAACATGGGATGCTCCTTCGGCGAGGCGTTCGCGGACTGGTACGCCGTGCTGGTGCGGCCGGGCGACCTGCCGACCTGGGTATCGGACCTGGAGTCGAACCGCTTCTACAAGAACTGCCAGCAGGGGTATCGGCTGGGCGTATACATCGAGTGTACAACCGACGGCTCGCGCGTGCAGGGCGCCGTTGCCGCTCTGCTGTGGGACATCACAGACGGCCAGAACGAGAACCACGACCGGATCCATCGAGCTGCCTGGGTGCTCCCCGACGTCATGCGCACCTGCCGGGTCAAGGTAGGTAGCAACTGGATCGCATACACCGGGATTGACCACCTGATCTTCTGTCTCGAGAATCGAGCTCCGTACAGGGTGTCGGTGACGAGCGCATCCACCAACGCTCCTGTCACACTGACGCTGTTTCCTTCGCGGGCTCAGAGTCAGTGGCCTGCGGAAGCGAGTCCCGGGGCCCCGTTTCCGTCGAGCAACGATTTCCGGGCCCTGTGGCTGACGAACCTGTACAGCAAGATGCCGGACGTAGGCGGCAACCCGTCACTGAGCTACGAGCAGCCCGCACCTGAGCCACTTCCGCCGGACGACGGAGGCGGGGGATGCTCCGGCTGCGAGATCATGTACTGATGAGCAATGTCTGGGGGACCATGAAGCGCGCCTGGCTTCTGCCGGCCATGCTGCTGATCAGCGTGGCGGCGTGCGGCTCGATCC
>DATABW010000435.1:0-3097 GCA_036259375.1 Woeseiaceae bacterium | reverse complement strand
CTCCCCGACCCGAGGTGAGTACGGCCGTCGTGGCACCGTCGCTGGACTCCGCCGAAAAGTCAGCCTCGATCGTGCCGTCATCGTGGAACGTGGCCAGCGCCTGATGCGCACCGAGAATCGCCTCGTCATCAGGAACGAGCCGGATCAACCAGACACCCTCGGGTCCTCCGCCCACCGCGGCCGATGCGGCCGGAGTCGCCGCGGTCGCGGCTCCACCGCTGACCCGGATCGTTCCCGTCATCTGTGGGTGAATGGAACAGACGTAGCCGAAATCGCCGCTCTCGGCGAAGGTGTGCGAGAAGGTTTGACCAGGGTCGAGAATGCCTGAGTCGGCAAAATCTCCGGTAACCGTGTGCGGGGCCTGCCCGTCATTCGTCCAGACCACCGTCGCACCAGCCGCCACATCAAGCGTCGCCGGTTCGAACGCGAAGTCGACGATTGATACGGCGCCTTCTGCCGGCGCGGCTGCCTGTGGCGTGGCGGGATCGGCCTGGCCGCCAGCGGCGGAGGCTTGCGGCGCATTTGCTACCGCGTCCCCTTCGGCGGTCACGGTCCCTTGCATCTGCGGGTGCAACTGGCAGATGTAGTCGAACGAGCCGGGCTCGTTGAATGTGAACGAAAACGTGCCCCCCGGATCGAGGATGCCAGAGTCGAAGGCGGGGTCGGTGGACGTGACGGTGTGGGGCAGCGCATCGTCGTTCGTCCAGGCCACCGTCGTTCCAGTTGGGACGGTGATCGCCGGCGGGTCGAAGGCGAGATTGGCGACGACGACGGGAGTGGCATCGGCTGGGACTTCTTGCGCGGTCGTTTGGGTTTCCGGCACGACGCCGTTTTCGTCGCGGACGCGGATGACGCCAGTCATCTCGGGATGAATCAGACAGGCGTAGGGGAAAACGCCGGGTGTGTCGAGCACGACCGTGGCCGTGCCACCCTCATCCGGGATGATGCCTGTGTCGAAACCAGAGCCAGTGGCCGTGTGTTCGTCACTGTGGACGTTGACGAACGTGACGGTTTGACCGACGTCGACGGTTAGCTCGCCCGGAACGAAATCACCCGCGTCGTCGCCGACGATACGCACTTCCAGCGATTCCGCCTGCAGTTCGCCTTCTGCCGCTGCTTCCGCGGGCTCTTCGGCTGCATCGGCCGCGTCCGCTGCGTCGTCCGCGTTTCCGGGGCCGCTGTTGTCTTCATCGCCGCCCCGGCCACGCCCGCGGCCACGTCCACGACCGCGACCAGAGCTGTCATCGTCGTCCTGCGCAAATGCGAGCGGGCTACCCTGGTGCGTTGCGGCCTCGAGCAGCAGCAGGCCGCCCGCCGCGGCGGCGATCGTCTGGGCGGCCCGCCTGCGGTTCCCGCGAGATGAGAGGAGTCGATGCAATTTCTGGTTGGAGTCCGACATGGCGTTTTCTGCTCCCTGAATCAGCCTGCGATCACTATCGAAACGCATGGAGTTGCGGCTCGGTGTGAGGAGCAACCATAGCGAAGCCCTTCATGCACCGTGCCAGCGCGTGCGCGACGATTCGTTTGAATCCAGGCGGAATGGTCTTCGGAGTCGGGTTAGCTCCTAGAGCGCCAGAGCCGGGACGCGCTCGTCCTGGCGCTCGAAACCCTCGGCCGGTGGCTGCGGACAGCGCAGCGGCTTGTCTTGCCGATAGCCGAGGGCATAGTCCGCTTGCAGGATGGTGTGGATCTCTCGCGTGCCCTCGTAGATCACCGCGCCGCGGGCGTTCCGCCAGAAGCGCTCGACCGGGTATTCGTTGGAATAGCCGTATGACCCGTGGATCTGAATGGCGTCGTTTGCCGCTTCCAGCGCGGCGTCGCAGGCGTACCACTTCATCAGCGATGTCTCACGCGTGTTGCGGATGCCCCGGTTCTTCAGATCGGCGGCCTGCATCGTCAGCAGACGGGAAGCTTCGTACCCGGCCACCATCCTGGCAATCATCTGCTTGACAAGCTCGAACCGGCCGATCTCCTGGCCGAATGCAAAGCGCTCGTTTGCGTACCGGGTACTTGCGTCGAGACAGGCGCGAATGAGCCCAACTGCGCCGGCGCCGACCGTGAACCGTCCCTGGTCGATGCAGCTCATCGCGATCTTGAAACCCTCGCCCTCCTCGCCGATGCGATTTTCGAGCGGGATGCGGACGTTGTTGAAGGCAAGCTCGCCGGTGCTGCCGGCGCGTACGCCGAGTTTGCCTTTGATCGTGCCGGTCGTCAGACCCGGCATGCCCCGCTCGAGCATGAAGGCGGTGAGCCCGTTGTGCTTGAGGCTGCGGTCGAACGAGGCGAAGACCAGGAAGTGCTCGGCGAAGTCGGCGAGTGAGATCCACATCTTCGCGCCGTTGAGGACGTAGGCATCACCATCCCGGACATAGGTCGACTCGATCGACCCGGCGTCACTGCCGGCGTTTGGCTCAGTCAGGGCGAAGGTGCCGAACTTTTCACCCTGGGCCTGAGGAACGAGAAACCGCTGCTTCTGCTCTTCATTGCCCCATTGCAGGAGCGCCAGGCTGTTGAGCCCGACGTGGACGCTCATGACCACTCGCAAGAAGGTGTCGACGTACTCCAGCTCCTCACAGGCGAGGGCCAGGGCCACGTAGTCGAACCCGGAGCCGCCATACTCCTCCGGAATGGGAAGACCGAGGATGCCGAGCTCACCCATTGCGTGCAGCACTTCGGGGTGGAACTCGCCTTTGGCGTCCCACTCCTGGATGTACGGCGCGACCTCGCGCGCGGCGAACTCGCGCACGGTGTCACGAAGCTGGATCTGCTCGGGAGTCAGGGAGAAATCCATCTGGCCGATTGCCCCTTGCCTAGATTTGGCGAAAATCCGCGGATCGGCGCGGATTCAGCGATGTACCGATTCCCCGCGAAAGCAGCGAGCAGTATAGCGAGGACAGGGTGAACGGTGACGGGCGATGGATCACAGGGTGTCGGCTATCGGCTACCAACTTTCGGCTGTCGGTAGGTCCAGGCCGTTGAAAAAAGCCTCCGGTCGCCGGCGCCGCCGTCATAGACCACCTGCGGGCAGTTCACCGGCACCCCGGTCTGCGGCCTGATTGGTGATCACGCACAGGCAGCTGAGAACCGATCTGGCTGC
>DATABW010000434.1:0-3022 GCA_036259375.1 Woeseiaceae bacterium | reverse complement strand
GGCCCTGCAGGCCGCCCAGCAGGAACATCAGCGCGTACTTCGGCCATTCGCGCTTCTTTATATAACCTTTCCAGGCGAAAACGGCGAACGGCAGGGCGAACGCGAGTCCGATCAGCCGGCCCAGCAGGCGGTGCAGGTACTCGAGCCAGAAGATCCCCTTGAAACCCTCGACGTCCATGTCCGGGTTCACGAGCCGGAACTCGGGCGACTGCCGGTACAGCTCGAAGGCTCGCTCCCAGTCGTCACTGTCGAGCGGCGGCAGGCTGCCCATGATCGGCCGCCAGTCCACCATCGACAGGCCGGAGCCGGTCAGGCGCGTGACGCCGCCCAGGACCACCATCGCGAACACGAGCCCGCAGAGCACGAAGAGCCAGCGCGCGACCTTGCGGTCGTTCTCGGGCGATGCGTCATTCAGTGTATTCATCAGGGCTGACCCGGCTTGACGGCGCGCATGTTAGCAGACCGGCTTTCGCGTGGTAGTCTCAGCGCCGGCCAAAAACCAAGGGGGAGCCAGCGTGCGCCTGGAACAATGCTGCAGGACGGCCGATTTCCGCCGGCTGGCGCAAGCACGCCTGCCGGCACCCATCTTCCACTATATCGACGGCGGCGCCGACGACGAATGCACGATGCGGCGGAACACGGAAGCGTTCGAGGCGTACGATCTCGTGCCGAACGTTTTGACGGGAGTCGATGCCGTCGACCTGCGGACGCAGGTGCTGGGGCAGCAATTGAGCATGCCGCTGTTCTTTTCCCCGACGGCGATGCAACGGCTGTTCCATCCCGAAGGCGAGCGGGCCATCGCCGAAGTCGCGCAGGAGTTCGGCACGATGTTCGGTGTGTCCACCATCGGCACCTCGAGCATCGAGGAACTGGGCGCTTTGAACGAGGCGCCAAAGCTGTTCCAGATCTACGTGCACAACGATCCGGCGCTGACGTCCGACCTGATCGCGCGTTGCAAGGCCGCGGGCTTCGACGCGCTGGCGCTGACGGTGGACACGATCGTGGCGGGCAACCGTGAACGAGACGTCGTGACCGGCATGACCACGCCGCCGAAGCTGACGCCGAAGAGCCTGCTCAGCTTTCTCACGCACCCGCGCTGGACGCTCGGCTACCTCACCGGCGATCGCTTCGACCTGCCGAACGTGTCCGCCTACGTCGAGCAGGGATCCAGCGTCTCCTCCTCGGTAGCGGCCTACATACACCACCAGATGAAGCGTTCGATCGACTGGGACGACGCCGCGAAAATGATCGAGGAATGGGGCGGCCCGTTCGCGCTCAAGGGCGTCATGTCGGTCGACGACGCCCGGCGGGCGGTCGACATCGGGGCCAGCGCGATCATGCTGTCGAACCATGGGGGCCGGCAGCTCGACGGCGCCCGAGCGCCGTTCGACCAGCTGCCCGCGATCGCCGACGCCGTCGGGGGCCGGATCGAGATCATCGTCGACGGCGGCATCCGGCGGGGCACGCACGTGCTGAAGGCCCTGGCGATGGGTGCCACGGCCTGTTCCGGCGGCCGGATGTACCTGTATGCGCTGGCGGCTGCCGGAAAAGCGGGCGTCCGCCGGGCCATGGCGCTGATGCGGGAGGAGCTCGAACGGGACATGCTGCTGATGGGCTGCCGTACGGTCGCGGAGCTCGATGCTTCCAAGGTGGCTCCCAGGACCTTGTAAGAGCCCGTCCCACGAGCGAGCGGCGTTCACGCCGGGAAAACGCGCCCTCCCTGCGCTACCATCGGAAGTCCGGCCATAGCACGGAAACCAGGACCATGGTAACCACCAGGAAGAAGACAGCGGGCGGCGAACCGGCCCCCCGGAACCCTATGGGCACCGATGGCTTCGAATTCGTCGAGTACGCCGCGCCCGATCCGGAATTGCTGCGTGAGTTGTTCTCGCGTATGGGCCTGCCGGCCGTCGCGCATCACCGGTCCAAGGACGTCACGCTGCACAAGCAGCGCGACATCAATTTCGTCGTCAACGCGGAGCCCGACAGTTTCGCGCAGGAGTTCGCGCGCCGGCACGGCCCCTGCGCCTGCGCCATGGCGTTCCGCGTGAAGGACGCGAATTACGCGCTGAACCGCGCGGTCGACCTCGGCGCCACGGCCGTTCCGGGCGACCCGGGGCCGATGGAGCTCAACATCCCGGCCATCGAGGGGATCGGCGGCAGCCGGCTCTATCTCGTCGACCGCTACGGCGACGAGTCCATCTACGACATCGACTTTCGCTACGAGCCCGGCTGGGAGGAGCAGGCGGCCGAACTCGACACCGGGCTGACCTACATCGATCACCTGACGCACAACGTGCACCGGGGACAGATGAAAGTCTGGGCAGAGTTCTACGAGAAGCTGTTCAACTTTCGCGAGATCCGGTACTTCGATATCGAAGGCAAGCACACCGGCCTTTTCTCCAAGGCCATGACGAGCCCCTGCGGCAAGATTCGCATCCCGCTGAACGAAAGCCAGGACGACAAGAGCCAGATCGAGGAGTACCTGCGGGATTACAAAGGCGAGGGAATTCAGCACATTGCGCTCGGCACCGACGATATCTACCGCACCGTCGACCGGCTGAACGCGAAAGGCGTCGAACTGCAGGACACGAACGACACGTACTACGACATGGTCGACGACCGCATTCCCGGGCACGGCGAGCCGCTCGAGGAGCTGCGCCGCCGGCGCATCCTGATCGACGGCGCGCCGGAACAGAACCAGGGGCTGCTGCTGCAGATCTTCACGCAGAACGTGATCGGCCCGATCTTCTTCGAACTGATCCAGCGCAAGGGCAACGAGGGCTTCGGCGAAGGCAACTTCAAGGCGCTGTTCGAGAGCATCGAACTGGACCAAATGCGGCGCGGAGTGATCTGATCCGAATGACGGAAGCTTTCATCTGCGACTATGTCCGGACGCCGATCGGTCGCTACGGCGGCGCGCTGGCGCATGTCCGGGCCGATGACCTTGCCGCGATCCCGATCAAGGCGCTGATCGACCGCAACCCCGATGTCGACTGGGGCGAGCTCGACGATGTCATCC
>DATABW010000433.1:0-2836 GCA_036259375.1 Woeseiaceae bacterium | reverse complement strand
CGCGTAGATGCCCTGCCCCTTGACCTCGTGCGGGCAGCCCACGACGGCGGCTTCCGCCACCAGCGCATGCGCCACCAGCGCACTTTCGACCTCGGCCGTGCCCATGCGGTGCCCGGAGACGTTCAGGACGTCGTCGACCCGGCCGGTGATCCAGTAATAGCCGTCTTCGTCGCGGCGGGCCCCGTCGCCGGTCATGTACATGCCGGGATAAGTCGAGAAATAGGTCTCGATGAAACGCTGGTGGTCGCCGTACACCGTGCGCATCTGGCCGGGCCAGCTGCCGGTCAGCACGAGGTTGCCGGCTGCAGCGCCTTCCAGCACTTTCCCCTCGTTGTCGACAATGGCGGGTTCGATACCGAATAGCGGTTTCGTGGCCGAGCCCGGCTTCAGGTCCGTGACACCGGGCAGCGGGCTGATCAGGATGCCGCCCGTTTCCGTCTGCCACCAGGTGTCGACGACCGGGCAGCGTCCCTCGCCTACAACGCGGTAGTACCACTCCCAGGCTTCCGGGTTGATAGGCTCGCCGACAGTGCCGAGGAGACGAAGGCTTTTCCTCGACGTGCGCTTGACCGGCTCGTCGCCCGAGCGCATCAGCGCTCGAATTGCGGTCGGAGCGGTATAACAGATGTTCACCTGGTGCTTGTCGCAGATCTCCCAGAACCGCGAGGCGCTCGGATAATTCGGCACGCCTTCGAACATGAGCGTGATAGCGCCGTTGGCGAGCGGCCCGTAGACGATGTAGCTGTGGCCCGTGACCCAGCCGACGTCGGCAGTGCACCAGTACACGTCGCCTTGGTGGTAGTCGAACACGTACTGGTGGGTCATCGAGACGAATACGAGGTAGCCGCCCGTCGTGTGCAGCACGCCTTTCGGCTTACCCGTGGAGCCCGAGGTGTACAGGATGAACAGCGGATCCTCGGCATCCATCTCCTCACAGGGGCAGTCGGCATCGACTTCATGCTCCACCTCGTGCAGCCACACATCGCGGCCGTCGATCCAGTCCACCTCGGCGCCGGTATGGCGCACCACCAGCACTTTCTCGAGCGTGGTAACCCCGTCGTTTTCTGCGGCCTTATCGACGTTCGATTTGAGGGGGATCGGCCTGGCGCCGCGCACGCCCATATCCGCGGTGATGACGATGTTCGACTCGCAATCCTGTATGCGGCCGGCCAACGCATCGGGTGAAAATCCGCCGAATACCACGGAATGGATGGCGCCGATGCGCGCGCAGGCGAGCATCGCCACGGCCGCCTCCGGGATCATCGGCATGTAGATCGTGATGCGGTCGCCTTTTTTCGCGCCGATCTTTTTCAGCACGTTGGCGAAGCGGCAGACGCGCTCGTGCAACTCGCGATAGGTGATCTTCAGGTCGCGGGCCGGATCGTCGCCCTCCCAGATGATCGCGACGTCGTTCCCGCGGGCGTCGAGGTGCCGGTCGATGCAGTTGTAGCAGGCGTTCAGCGTGCCGTCGTAGTACCAGCGGATATGCAGGTCGTCTTTCGCGAACGACACGTCCTTGACGGCGGTGAACGGCTTGATCCAGTCGAGGCGCGAACCCTGTTCCGACCAGAAGCCCTCGTTGTCCTCGACGGACCGCCGGTACATGTCTTCGTATTTCGCCCTGTCGATAAACGCGCGTTTCGCGAACGCGTCCTTTACCTCGTAAGTCTTGCTCATGTCATGCCTTCTTCTGCTGTTCCGTATCCAAGCGCTCGGCGAGCTCGATCACGCGCCGGGCCTGCAGCCAGTGAGGCCTGTCGATCATCTCGCCATCCATGCCCAGCGCTCCCGCGTCCGGATTGTCCTCGAACAACGAGACGATCCGCCGCGCTCGTTCGATTTCGGCGGCGCTCGGCACGAAGGCGCGGTTGATGACCGGGACCTGCGACGGATGAATGGCCAGCATACCGCAAAACCCGTCACGCCTTGCCCGGCGGGCGTAGTCCTCGAGGCCGGCGGTATCGCGAAAATCGGTAAACACGGTATCGATCGCCGGCACCTCGGCAGCGGCCGCGGCAATCAGGCACAACGACCGTGCCAGCTCGAACGGCGGCAACCAGCGTCCCTGCTCGTCGCGGGTCGCCATCGCTCCGATCGCAGCACTCAGGTCTTCGGCGCCCCAGGTGAGCCCGGCGAGTCTCGAAATGCCTTGCGCGTAGCCGTCGAGCGACAGGAGTGCGCGCGGGCGCTCAGTGGCGATCGGCAGGATGCGGGTCTGCCCGGCCGGCAAGCTGTTCTCCTGCTCGAGCTGGTCGAGCAAACGTGCCAGCCGCAACGCATCGTCCGCGCCTCGGGCTTTCGGCAGCACGATGCCGGCCGGCGCCGTCGGCATCAACTCCGAGAGATCCTCGAGGGCATCGTCGGTATCGAGCGGGTTGATCCGTACCCACAGTGCCGGCGCGTGCCGTTCCTCCAGGAAAGTTTTCGCGATGTCCCGCGCACGCGGCTTTGCGTCCTGTGCAACCGAATCTTCGAGATCGACGATCAGGGCGTCCGCCTCGCTGGCGCCGGCCTTCTCCAGCTTCTTCTCGCTGTCGGCCGGTACGAAAAGGAAACTTCGCGTTACCCGCAGACGACTACCCTCACTTCGGTTGGCGCAGCATCAATGCCGAGCGCTTGCAGACCCCGACGAGCTCATCGTGCTGGTTCCAGGCCCGGTGGCTGAAGACCACGATGCCGTTGTCCGGGCGCGAACGGCTGTCGCGCAGCTCGAGCACCTCCGTCTCGATGCGAATGGTATCGCCGTGAAACAGCGGTTTCGGGAAACGCACCTCGTCCCAGCCCAGGTTCGCGACGGTGGTGCCGAGCGTCGTGTCGCCCACCGAGATACCCACCA
>DATABW010000432.1:0-2655 GCA_036259375.1 Woeseiaceae bacterium | reverse complement strand
GCATCCCCCCTGACCGGCGCCGGCACCTTGCGCCACTCCCGGAAAGCGTCGCGCGCCGCTTCGACGACGCGGTCGTACTCTTCCGCCGTCGTCGCGCGCACGCTCGCGATCACCTCGTTCGTGGCCGGGTTGACCGATTCGATGAGCGGTGCCGACTCGGTCAGCAACGATTGCGAGCCGGACCAGGTGCCCGGATTGGTGGATTCGAGGCCGAGTTTTTTCAGTATGTCGTTCATGCTTTGGTCCTTGCGTTTCGCTGGCGCCCGGTTTCGCCCCGGGCTACCAGTTCCGCCGACAACTGGCTGCTGCCGCCGTGTTCGTAATATTCCCCGAAGCGGTTGCCGAGGATGTCGCTCAAGGTGAACTGCTCCTGGGGTATGAAGCCCGACCGCGCGGGCGACTGCGACAGGACGATGTCCATGACGCTGCAGATGCCGGAGGCGGTCGTGATCTGGATCGCCGACCAGAGCCGGCCGCCGACGACCTCAGGATACACTTTGTTGACGTAGTTCTCCTCGCGGAATTCCCCGTCCTGCATGCCGGTCACCGCGGCATAGACGATGACGACGTCCTGCAGCGTCTGCGGCACCGAGTTCTCGAGGATCCGTTTGAGCGTCGGGCGGTCGCGGTTGAGCTTCAGCCCGTTCATCAGCAGGCGCATCTGTTCGCAGTGGCCGGGATAGCGGATGGTCTTGTAGTTCATCGTGTTGACACGGCTGCCGTAGCTCTCGGCCAGGGAACCGAGCCCGCCGGAGGTGTTGAACGCTTCATACAAGGTGCCGTCGATCTCGATCTCCTCCAGGCCTTCCAGCGGCAGCACGCTCGTTTCCTTGCCTTCGACGATGCTCTGGCAGGGATTGCCGTATTCGTTGATCAGACCGTCCGTCGACCAGGTGAGGGAATACTTCAGCACGTTGTTCGGGTGCTGGGGCAGGGCGCCGACCCGCAGCTTGACCGAGCGGAGCGTATCGAAATGCTTGATCAGCTCGTTCGCGGCGATGCTGATGAACCCCGGCGCAAGCCCGCATTGCGGCACGAAAGCCGTCGAGGCGCCTTCCGCCGTCTCGCGCACCGCCTTCGTGACCGCGACGTCCTCGGTGAGATCGAAGTAGTGCAGGTTCTCCGCGCGCGCGACCCGGGCTACGGCAGGATTGCAGAAGAAGGGCAGGCCGGAAATTACGGCGGCGGGCCGGTGCTTCCGCACGTGGGCCGTCAACGCTGCCTCGTCGCCGGCATCCAGCGTGAAGGCGGACAGTGCCTCGCCGCCGTGAGCCTCGATGACGTTTTGAGCGGCGCCCTCGACGCTGTCGGCGAGTTGCACACGGTAATCGCCGCTTTCGGCCAGCAGGCCCGAAATCAACGCACCGATCTTGCCGGCGCCAAGCACCAGGACGTCTTGCATGGAAGCTCCCAAAAAGCCGCACACGCGTGGCGGCGCGCATTGTGCCAATCCCCCGCGGGCCTTTCCAGACGCGTTCCAGCCTGTGAGCCGTCCCTGGCGGTTATTGCAGCCTCGCGGTGCTTTGCGAATCCACCGCGCCGGCACGCAGGGGCGGATGCGGATTGTCCGAAGACTTCGTCACCAGCATGGCCGAAGCCGGGAGGACGCGCGGCTCCGGCGCGGAGCTGCGGAGGAACGCGCCCACGCGTTCCATGCTGGCCCGCGGCTCTGAGCACAGTTCCTCGTACGAGAGCGTGATGAGCCGCCCCGCAGCTTGAAGGGCGGGCGTGCTGCGCAACGCCAGGGACAGGAAATCCGACGAGAAGCGGGCGGCGGCGGCAGGATCGCGGGTGTACGGAAGCGGCTCTCCACTGCGGGCATCGCGCCAGTCGCATCGCAACAGCGAGCGGGCAGTCCCGGCGGGCTCGCGGGTCATGAAGATGAAGCGAGCCTTCGGGAACAGCGCGGCGAAGGGCTCGAGCAACAGCGCGGCGGCGAAAGACTGGAGCACGAACTGCTTTTTGCCCGCCAACTGCAGGCGCGTTGCAAACAGCTTCATTGCGGCCGCGCGAAAGGCCTCGCGGCTCGCTTCGGGCGGAATGCCGTGATGGCGATCGTGATTGATGCCGAGCTCGGCGTCGATCTGTCGCCACTGCTGGACGAGCGTGGCGACGACCGGCAAATCGGGGCCGCTGGCCAGCGCGGGATGCCCGTCCAGGATAGCCGCGAGGAGGCGAACGCCCGTGCGCGGCGGACCGGTGACGATGACCGGGTCCGGTACGGCCGGGGCGCCGGTCGGGGGTGCCGCCCGATCAGCCACCGTAGCCCAGCGCTTCCAGCTCCCGCCCTGCCACGTCCATCACGGCCGCAAGCTCGCCGGTGCCAAGGCTGTGGCGCCAGCGTCCGCAGGAGCTTTCATACAGGGGGCGGCGAACCGCGGCTGCGCTCCATTCTTCGCTGCCCGCGACGTTCCGGGGAACGTCGTGAAAGGCGAGGACCTCCGGATCGAAGCTCTCTCCGAGGAAAGCGAACAACGGCTCCAGTACCTCCTGCGGCCGCCGCACGAGCTCTTCGTACCGGACTTCGAAGTAGCCGCGGGCGAGGTCCTCGTGCGAGAGCATGTGCTTTCGGATCGCCATCGCAGCCATCCATTCCTGCGCACGGGTCCTGGCGACCGCGATGCTGTCCAGGAGCTCGTCGCCGGCGGCCTCCCG
>DATABW010000431.1:0-7739 GCA_036259375.1 Woeseiaceae bacterium | reverse complement strand
GCGCGGTCTCATGATCGTCAGCCGAAGCAACGGATAGAGAACGGCGACGCACACGAGGGAGGTCAGCACTTCGATCGGCTGGTAAGGCTTCAGGAGCCAATGCGCGAAGATCACGGCGGCCAGTATGGAAGTCACGCCCGCCCAATTGACGCCGTCGGTACGGTCCGCGCCGGCCGGCATCCGGGGCTTCACGAAATAATAGTCCGAGATGATGGTTGCGGCGAGAGCGGAGAGCAGCACGCCGAGCAGCTTTATCCAGTCTTCGACGAAATGCAGTATTTCGCCGTACAGCATGATCAGTGCAATGACGTTCGCCAGGACGACGAAAGTGAGGCGCCCGGGCCGCCAGCGGAACAATGCGTCGAACAGGTTCGCGATGCAGAGAGACGAACTGTAGTTGTTCAGCACCTGCGCCTTCGCCTGGGCGAGGATCATCAGGAGAAAACCGACCGCGCCCCCGAAGACCATGAAGGTGGCCGCAATACTGTCCGGGCTTTGCAGTAACTGCTGCCTCGCCGCGCTTTCGGCGAGTCCTGCCGTGTCGGCGAACCACGCGATCATTACCGGCGCCGCCGATTTCATCAGGACCCCGCCGGCGAGCATGATGACCAGCGACTGCATGAAAATGGCGATCATGGCCGCGGCAGCGACGTGCCCCGTGGATTTTCCGTAGCGCCCGAAGTCCGCGGTGTTCAGTGCCAGGGCGCAGGCCGGCCCGACCAGCAGGTTGAAAGCGAAGACGAACTTCCCGACGTCCGAGGTGATGCCCATTTTGGCCAGTGCCGCGCCGTCGATCTGGCTGCCGAAGAGAAACGCCTCGGCGCCGGCGCCCTCGGCCTGCACGACCACCCGGAACAGCATCCACGCCAGGATCGCGAAGAAGCCGGTCGTCATCAGTGACGAGGTGCGAGTCACCACGCTGAAGCCCCATGCCGTCAGCGCGATCCACACGACCGTCATCGAGCCGTACAGCAGGAGCCGTGCCGACCAACCGTCTTCCATCTCGAAAAAGAAGAGAAAACCGCGATACAGGAGGGCATTTTCGACCGCGAGAAAGCCTACTATCAGGAAGCCGAAAATAGTCGACGCCAGGGCGGAGCCGCTCACGCCCAGGCCGTATCGCCGCGTGATGAGGGTGTTCGAATAGCCCGTCTCGACGGTGATACGCGCCAGCGCCCAGGCGAGGCTGCTGCCGACGATGAAGGCAACCGCTCCGGCGAAGAGCGCGATGCGAACACCGGCGACGAAGCACACCAGCGCTCCGAAGAACATGATGACCAGTGTGGTGATGAGCCCGACGGTGTTCCAGCTGATCATGAGCCAGTTTTCGCGCTCACCGTCAGGGACGCGTTCGAGCGCGTGGTCTTCAATGACTTTGCCGAGATCGGAACGACCCATATCCACCGTATGCTACGCCTGACCCGTTGCGGCCGGCTCGTCGGATCGAGCAGCCGCATTGGCAAAATCGGTCCCGTTCGGGGTAACGCGAGCTGCTTCTGCCGCTGTACCTTTTGTGCTTGCACGCGCGAACGCATGTGCTATTTTAAGCTAATTGTTCAGAGTTATTTTACGATAGCATTAAGCCTTTTGGGGGCGTGCATGTATCCGTCAGCGTTCAATTACCACCGGCCCGGATCCGTCGACAGCGCCATCCGGCTGCTGTCCGATATCGGCGAAGGTGCCCGTGTCCTCGCGGGCGGCCAAACGCTGATCGTACTGTTGAAGCTGCGCTTCGATGAGCCGACGGACCTCGTCGACATCGCGCGCATCCCGGCACTCGATCGCATCGACGATCAGTCCGATACGATCTCCATCGGCGCTCTCGCAACGCATCGCCGGATAGCGGAATCAGCGCTCGCCTCGGCGGTGCCGATCGTCGGCGATTGCGCCAACGGCATCGCCGATAACCAGGTCCGCAGCCGGGGCACGATAGGCGGCTCGCTCGCCTCCGGCGACCCGAGCTGCGACTGGCCATCTCTGCTGCATACCCTGGACGCGGAAATCGACGTCCAGGGGCCGGACGGCTCGCGCACGCTCGACATCAACGGCTTCGTCGAGGATCTTTACCAGACCGTGCTGAAGCCGGGCGAAATCATCACGGGCGTGCGGTTTCCGAGACCCGCCGCCGGCAGTGGCGGCGCCTATTGTGCGTTCAAGCGCTGCGCTCCGGCATATCCCACCGTCTCGGCCGGCGTGCAATTGACGCTGGCGCAGGATGGCCGCATCGGCAGCGCCCGCGTTGCGCTGGGTTCGGCCGGACTGACGCCGATCCGGGCGCTGGATGCGGAACAGGAACTTACCGGCAAACAGCCGGATGCCGCGGCGCTGGAAAGAGCGGCCGCGGCGGCGGTGGCCGCATCGGACCCTGTCGACGATCAGCGGGGGTCGGCCGCCTTCAAGCGCCGCCTCGTCGCGTCGTTAACGAAAAGAGCCGTACAGATCGCATTGCGGCGCGCCGGCGGCGAAACCGTCAAGAACAGCCATGAGTACTACTGAAATGAGCCAGCCCGTAAAGATATCCGTCAAAGTCAATGGCAAACGTTACGAGCGGGAGGTCGAGCCGCGCCTGTTGCTGGTGCAGTTCATCCGCGAACAGCTGCAACTGACGGGAACGCATATCGGCTGCGACACGACTTATTGCGGCGCCTGCACGATTCTCATGAACGGGCTGCCCGTCAAGTCCTGCACGGTACTGGCCGTACAGGCAGATGGCGGAGAGATACTGACCGTCGAAGGACTCGAGAAAGACGGCAAGCTGCATCCCTTGCAGGAAGCTTTCTCGGAGCATCATGGCCTGCAATGCGGCTACTGCACGCCCGGCATGTTGATGTCGGCCTTTTATCTGCTGCAGAAGATCGAAGAACCCACGCACGAAGACATCCGGAAGGGCATTCAGGGCAATCTCTGCCGGTGCACGGGTTACAAAAACATCTATACCTCTATCACGGACGCATCGAAGAAGATGCGGGAGGGAGCGTGAATGGCCGTCGAATTCGACGGCGACTTCATCGTTGAGACGCCCCGGGAGGAGGCGTTCGCGGTATTGTCCGACGCTGACCGTTTCTCGCCGCTCTTGCCGACTTACCTGTCGCACAAAAGCGGCGAAGACGGATCATCCGACGTGGCCGTGAAGGTCGGCGTCGGCAAGATCAAAGGCACGGCGGTCGTCAATCTCCGACTCGTCGAGTCCGAGAGACCGAACTCCGCGGAGTGGGCTGGCCAGGGAAAGATCATGGGCGGCGCGTTCAACCTCACGGCCGGCTTCGACCTGGACGAAATCGGTCCGAGCACAACGCGGGTCCGGTGGCGAGGCGGACTGACCATCTTCGGGAAGCTCACCTCGCTGGCCGGCGGGCTTATCCAGCCGGTCGCCCGCAAGCAGATTCAGCAGCTGGTCGACGCTATCCGGGACGCGCTCGGCCGCGACGGCGTGGCGCCGGCGACCAAGCCGGGAACGACGCGAACATAGTGCATCAACACAACAGGAAGCAGATATGGGTTGGGTAGGAAAATCCCTGCGGCGAAAGGAAGACGAACGCCTGATTCGGGGCAACGGACTGTTCGCCGATGACGACACCGTCGAGGGCATGCTGCATCTCTTTATCCTGCGGTCTCCGTACGGGCACGCCCGTATCAAGAGCATCGATACATCGCGCGCCGAAACGGTCCCGGGAGTCGCCTGCATTCTGACGGGCGCCGACATCGAGGCCCAGTGCGACCCTTTCATGCAGCTCGGGCCCGAACCTTGCGACAAGATCGTGGATCTGCCGCTCGCGGTTCACAAGGTGGTGTTCCAGGGCCAACCGGTGGCAGCGGTCGCGGCATCCAGTCCAGCCATCGCGATGGATGCGGGGCAGCTCATCGACGTCGAATACGAGATGCTCGAAGCCGTCGTCAATCCGGAAGAGGCGCTGAAGGACGAGATCGTCATACACGAAGGTGCCGGTACGAACCGGGTGTGGCACGGAGTATTCGAGTATGGCGACGTCGACAAGGCTTTCGCGGATGCCGCCCATGTCGTAAAGATCGACCGAATGCACTTTCACCGCTTTGCGGGCGCACCCCTGGAGAACAATGCCTGCGTCGCAGAATGGACGCGGCAAGGCGAGATCGAGTTCCTCTGCAACAATTCCTTCCTGGGCTTCGCGGCGCAGCTTCTCGCGCCCGGGTTGCGCGTGCCGATCGAGAAACTCCGCATGCGCAGCTACGATATCGGCGGCAGCTTCGGCATAAAGATCTGCAATTACGTGTACATGGCCCTGTCCGCGCTTGCTTCAAAAAAGTCCGGCGGTCGCAAGGTCAAGTGGTCGGAGACCCGCACGGAACACCTTCTGGCCGCAGGACATGGGAACGAGCGAACTTTTCTCGATACTGAGGTGGCGCTCGACAAGGACGGTGTCGTAACCGCCATCCGGTCCCGTCACATCGACGATTGCGGCGCGTATACGCGGTACGAGCCGCTCGGCTGCGTCATCTGGTCGCAGGTGCTCCCCGCCACCTACGGTGTGCGGAACTTCCACATCGATTTCACACAGGTGCTGACCAACAAGGGCCCCGTCGCGCCCAACCGCGGGTATTCGCGCATGCAGCACCTGTGGTTCATGGAGCGCGTCATCGACATCTGCGCGCACGAGCTGGGGATACCGGCCGACGAGATGCGGTTGCGGAACTACGTGCGGGAGTTTCCTTATGAGACGCCGAACGGCTGCGTCTACGATTCGGGCGACTATCCGGCGATGCTCGCCAAGGCCAAGGAGCTGATCGGCTGGGACGAGTGGCAGCAGCGGAAGGAAGAAGCGCGCAAGGAAGGGCGCTGGATAGGTCTCGGCATCGGGACGACGCTCGACTCGGGCACGAACAATTTCGGGCAGGCCCAGATCATGAACCCGTACCTGCCGTTCTCGGGCAACTCCGAAGTGTGCTCGATACGACTCGATTTCGATGGCTCGGTGATCGTCACGATGGGCAGCGGCCCATCAGGGCAGGGCCACGAAACCGCTGCGTCCCAGGTGGTCGCAGACGAGTTGAACATCGACCCTTCCATGATACAGGTGCGCCCCGGCTTCGATTCGGATTGGAACACGTTTTCCGGTCATTCCGGGACCTACGCGAGCCAGTTCGCGGTGACCGGGTTATCCGCCGTACATGGCGCCTGTCAGAAACTGAAAAAGCAGATGCTCCAGCTCGCATCCTACATGCTTGAAGCCGGCGAGGAGGATCTCGAGTTCGGCGTCGGCGATGAAGGCCCGCAACTGGCTGTCAAGGGAACGGACAAGAAGATCAATTACTGGTTCCTGAGCAACGTGGCCAACAGCAACAACGCGGTGCTTGACGAAAGTCTGGCCGACGTGACCCTGAACGTCCGCCATGTGTATCGCCCGCCGTTCAAGGTGCCGGACACCGGCAAGAAATTTGGCAACCTGACGCTCACTTACGCCGCGCAACTGCACATCGCGGTAATCGAGGTGGACAAGGATACCTTCCACCCGAAGATCCTCGCCTACGCCGCCGTGGACGACTGCGGCAACCTGATCAATCCGCAGATCGCCGCAGGACAGGTTCACGGCGCCACCAGTCACGGACTCGGCGCCGCGCTGATGGAAACCTTCAACTACGACGAGGCCGGCAACCTGCTGACGTCGACGTTCAGCGACTACTGCCCGATCACGTCGATGAATATTCCGGATATCGAATACGGCAACATCGAGACCCCATCGCCTTTCAGCTATAACGGCGCCAAGGGCATGGGAGAAGGCGGCGGCGCCCCACTGCACACGGTATCGGCCGCTGTGCAAGACGCGCTTTTCGACGAAGGCCTGATTGTGACGGAATCGCACCACTCCTCCCCCGCCATCTTCGAACGTCTCCAGGCGCCTAACCGGAAAACCGCCGTCCGAGTCGAATCGAGATAGGCGGCGGCGCGAATCCGATGGAATTTCACATCGGAATCCTGCCGCGGGACGCAGTCGATCGAAGCCTCGAAATCGGCCGCGCAGCCGACGAACTGGGCTTCGCCGGCGTGTGGATTGCCGATTCGCATTCCATCATGCGCGATCCATACGCGATCCTGAACCTGCTGGCGCTGCAAACCGGGCATATCAAGCTCGCGACAGGCGTGACCCCGACCGGGACCCGGCATCCCGCCGCCATTGCGAATGGCATGGCAACACTGGACGAAGTTTCCGGGGGCCGGGCAATCCTCGGCCTTGGCACCGGCGACAGCGCGGTCGTGAACCTGGGACTGAAGCCGGAGAAGCTCGCGGCTTTCGAAGAGAAGATGCAAGTCATACGCGGCTTGATGCGCGGCGACGAGGTTGACTACCGGGGATCGAAGCTGCGCATGCCGTGGTCGCGGCGTGACGTGCCGATCGTCATGGCCTGCTCCGGCCCGAAGGCGCTGGAGCTCGGCGGCCGAATCGCAGACGGCGTGCTGTTCCAGGTGGGAGCGGATGCGGCATTCGTCCGCTACGCACTCGACCACATCCGGAAAGGCGCCGAAAGCGCGGGACGGCCACCGGAAGACGTGACGCTATACATGCGCCTCGCCTGCGCGGTGCACAAAGACGGCGAAAAAGCGCGGGACGAGGTCCGCGGGTACGCTTCGGTCGCGGCCGGCACCGTCTTCAGAACCATACCGCCCGCGTATTTCGACGAAGAACTAAAGGCCGACGTGGAGCGATTCAAGTCCGGCTATGAGTACCTCGAGCACGGCAGCAACGCCTCACGACAGGCGGCGCTGCTCACCGATCGCATGCTCGATGCGATTGCCGTCGCCGGCACCCCCGAAGAAGTCGTGTCCCGCTTCCGGGAACTGCGTGCCATCGGCATCGAAAGATTCGTGTGCCCATTCAGCATGCGCGATCCCCGATCCTGGATGACGAGTCTGGCCGAGGATGTCGTGCCGCGGATCGCGACCTGAAGGACCTCATCCCCGGCTGTAAGGCGCTCGAGAGCCGCGAGCTCACCTCCAGGTACTGGCGCGATTCCTGACAAGCCCGGTTCCTGTTCGAGCAAGGCTTCAGGGGGACGGAGTGCGGTATATTGATGTTCGTACCGGGGCGCGGACTACATGACGACAACCTGCACGATCGTTCCACTGAAATCGTTCAACCACTCGAAGACACGGCTGGCTCCCGTACTTTCCGCGGCAGAGCGCGCCACGATTGCTCGCCTGATGGCACTCGACGTCCTGCGCACGCTGACCGCGGCGCCGGACGTGGATCGGGTGCTGATCGTCGGGCAGACGGTCGACCACGCACAGCTCGCCGCCGAGCTCAACTGTGACTTTATGGACGACGATCCCGACCTCGACGTCTCGGGGAACGTCGCGCGCGCTGCCGAACTCGTAGCGGCGGCCGGAACGGAAACCTTACTTTACCTGCCCGCCGATTTGCCTTTATTGACAGTTCGGGACATCAGCACCCTGTTCGAAATGCACAGCGGCGGTATTACGATCTCCCGAGCGCAGCGCGACAACGGCACGAACGCTCTGCTGGCCTCTCCGCCCGCCGCCGCGAGTTTCTCCTTCGGCAGCGACAGTGCCGATCGGCACTACGCGGCAGCGCGCGCCGCCGGCCTGCCGGTGCGCGTTCTGGATATCGCCGCGTTTGCGAGAGACATCGACGAACCCCGGGATCTCGAGTGGCTGTGCCGTCACTGCCGAACCGGAGCGACGGCCGAGTACCTCCACCGCTCAGGCTTCGCCGGCCGGTTCAGGCTCGCCACGGGAGCGGCGTGCC
>DATABW010000430.1:0-3541 GCA_036259375.1 Woeseiaceae bacterium | reverse complement strand
ACGAGGTCGGCTCGCGGCAGCATCTCCTCGATCGCCAGGGTGGTCGAGTACACGGTCGAGCAGCTGGCGCTGATGAAGCCGGGTGCGGTGCTGGTCGATGTCGCGATCGACCAGGGCGGCTGCTTCGAGACCTCGCGGCCGACCGACCACGCCAACCCGACCTATGTGGTGGACGGGGTGGTGCATTACTGCGTGACCAACATGCCGGGCGCGGTGCCGAGGACGTCGACCTTTGCGCTCACCAACGTAACGCTGCCCTTCGTCAAGGCACTGGCGAACCTGGGCTGGCGCGAGGCCCTGAGCCGCGACCGCCACCTGGCGCACGGGCTGAACGTCCACGCAGGCCACGTGAACCACGAGGCGGTGGCCCGCGATCTCGGCTACGAGTACCGCTCGGCCGAGGATGCTTTGAAGGCCGCCTGATCTACTCCCCCTGATCGGGTAGCTCACCTCGCCGGGCGCAGTGCCCGGCATTTTTTTGCCCCCGTTTCGCCGGCTATCCGCCGGTTCAACCCGCATCTCCTGCGCGTCCCGGCCGGCATTCGTGTAATTCCGACCGCGGCAATTGAAAAAACTGCCGGACAGCCACGCCGCCGTACCTCGTGCGGGTGCACCCAACCCCTCATCGCCGCTCGGATTTTTGGTGTACCGCGACTTTCCGTGAACTTTGTCACAGTTCTTGCAGCGGTCTAGTTCCTTGAGGCGAAAACCACCTCGATAAATACTAACCGCCTGAAAATAAAAGGAAACGGGGCAGAAAATGAATGGATTCAAGCTGCTCGCCGCAGGTCTCGCCTGCTGTGTGTCCACAATTTCCGCGGCCGCGGTCACGGTTTCACACTTCGAAACCCTCGAACGACTCGATATCGCAGGTCCTGAACGCGCCGCCGCACAGCAGAAGACGAACGCCGATACGTCCGCCCGCGTCAGCTTCGACGCGTTCGGACGCACGTTCGACCTGCGCCTGGAGCCAAATCACCGGTTGTTGTCCGACGCTGCGCGGGGCTCGCTCCCGGGCGCCCTTGCGGCTTACCGTGGCGGGATCGACGGCAACGACGGCTCGTGGTCGCGCATCGTGATTGCCGACGGGCTGCCGCGCGGGCTGATCTGGGACGGCGCGGAGATGTACGCGGTCGAGGTGCGCGAGGAAGGCGCCGCGCCAGCGGCGATCATCTACCGCCTCGCCGACGTCTACGTGCCGCCGGGCAGCATGAATTGCGCCTCGGCACACGCGACGGGGAATGGGGCGGCAGTTTACGACGACCTCGTCGGCGAGCTCGGAGAAACGATGGCCAAGTCCTCCGGCGCGCGCACGCAGATCAACATCGGCGCGGTCGGCGACTACGAATTTTTCCAGGCCAGCGGCGGCGGCTCCACTACCGCGATCCTTACCCGCCTGAACAACGTCGACGGCATTTTCAGTGAGCAACTGGGAGTGCGGATCGTCGTGCAGGAGGTCGCGGTTTTCACCAGCCAGTCGGATCCGTTCAGCGATACAGCGGACCCCAACGACCTGCTCGACGAGCTCGCCGTGTACCGCAACCGCACGCCGCGGCAACGGGAGCAGGGTCTGACCCACCTCTACACGGGTCGTAAGCTCGCCGGCAACACCGTCGGCATCGCCTACACGAACACGCTGTGCCAGGCGTCCTGGGGAGCCGGGCTCACCCAGAGCGGCAGCAACGTGACTTTCGACAGCCTGGTGGCGGCGCACGAGATCGGCCACAACTTCGGCGCGCCGCACGACGGCGAATCGGGATCGGCCTGTGCCACGCAGGGCGGCAGCTTCATCATGGCGACGAGCATCAACGGCAGCGACCAGTTCTCGGGCTGCAGCATCCAGCAGATGCAGCCGAACGTGCAGGCGGCTTCCTGCCTGCTGCCGGTGCCGACGATCGATCCGAAAATCACGCTGAGCGGCTCCATGGATCCGGTCGCGCTGGGCCAGAGCGCCACCGCCACTTTCACCGTCGCGAACGCCGGCAGCGGCGACGCCTCGGGCGTGGCGGTCGAGATTTCCCTGCCCGCCAATGTCTCGCTCGAATCGGCCGGCGCCTCCCAGGGCACCTGCACCAGCGGCGCGGGCACGGTGAGCTGCACGATCGGCGGCCTGCCGGGCGGCAGCAACCGCACGGTGACGATAACGGCGGCCGCGGTCGACACCGGCAACGGCGAGTTCGCCGCCGCCGTCTTTGCCGACGTTGACGATGATCCCGCCAATAACGAAGCGATCGCGCCGTTCACCGTCGCGTCGGAGACGAAGGCCGAAGCGGCGCCGCCGGCCGAGAGCGCGGTGAGCGGCGGCGGTGGCGGCTCCGCCCTGCCGTGGCTGGCGCTCATGGCCTTCGCCGGCCTCTCCCGCCGGCTTCGCTGCGGAAGCCCGCAGCCGTATTGACTCGCGCCACCCCGCTCGGTCTAATACCCCGCTCGCTTTTGGCCAGATCCCGCAACATTCCATGTAGGAGCCCGTCTCACGGGCGACTCCCACGGCGAGCTGCTACGAGAGAAAAACCGGGCGCCGTTCTCACGACACCCGCACCCGCCAAAACGGCCAGGTAGCTCAGTTGGTAGAGCAGCGGACTGAAAATCCGCGTGTCGGTGGTTCGATTCCGCCCCTGGCCACCATCCACCGAGGTCTACTCGGGTCTACAGCCGTCTACGGCGTTCTGAAAGATTTCGGTGCGAACGACAGATACAGCCGGTTCGACGCGGTTCGCCCGTCTACATCCGTATCTCGGCGTCCACCTACAGCGACAGCCTGGGCGGGGCAACCTTTGGAGATTACCGAGCAGTAGTGCTGTTCCTGTATCCATCGCGGTGAGAGTTGCCGTGCGTGCGATACGTACGTAACCAACCGGCAGCTAGGTCCTTCCGTGCTCACAGGGCTTCGCGCCAAGCTTCGATCTCATCCACGTTCCAACGCACAGCCCTGTCGCTGATGCGGACGGGCTGTGGGAATACGCCCTCGGATACCCAACGATAAACGGTCGCGCGGCAAACGCCGACGAGATCGCAAACCTCACGAATCCGGATGAGAGTTCCGGAAGGCACTAACGTCCGGCGTGCCGGTTCCCGCACACTCTTTTCTGGCGTCTCGGACCGCTCGCAGACGCTCGATCTCGCTCCGCAGCTTCCGGATTTCATGAGCCGCGGCCTCGCGGTCCTGCAGAAGCTGCCCGAGCGTTCGTAGACCGGGGTCAATCCGGAGTCTTTCGAGCACATCTTCCTGAATCATTTGTTAGCCTCCAGTTTCGAGTGTGCTGAGGGGTGCCATCTTCCATCCGTGGCTGAGGTGACTCGATATGGAGCGAAACGGCTAAGGCATCGTGAACACATCGCATCTGGATCAACGCCGCGCCAAGGCGTTCACCGTCGCCGAGCTCGCTTATGACTCGATCAAGGAGGCCCTCTTTCACCTCGAGACGATGAAGCCTTTGATTGCCGATCGCCGGATTCTTGATGCCCTAGACAAGACTTATGCGGCGAATACGCTTCAACTATTGCAATGGACCCTCTTCGGGGCTGCCGCGCTCAATCTCTG
>DATABW010000429.1:0-2650 GCA_036259375.1 Woeseiaceae bacterium | reverse complement strand
CGGCGATGCAGCGATCAACGAGCTCGCGTTCGACTGCGAAAAGATCGCTCACGGCAGCCCGTCCGGCATCGACAACACGCTGGCGACTTATGGTCGGCCGATCCTGTTCCACAAGGAAGCGCCCGAAGGGCCCCGGCTGCTAAGGCTTGCCGAGCCTGTTCCGCTCGTCGTTGCAGCCGGGCGCGGCCGCGGCATCACGCGCGAGCAGGTTGCGGCGGTGGCGGCGCGCTTTGCCAGCAACCGCGACAGGTACAATGCCGTTTTCGACGAAATGGACACGATCAGCGTCGCCGGCGCGGATGCTTTGGCGGCCCGAGATTACGGTCAGCTGGGAGCGCTTATGAACCTGTGCCACGGATTGCTCAATGCGATAGAGGTTTCGACGCCCGAGCTCGAGACGATGGTGAGTGTCGCGCGCTCGGCCGGCGCAATCGGCGCCAAGCTGACGGGGGCCGGCGGGGGCGGTTCTATCGTAGCGCTCTGTCCCGGCACGGTGGACGCGGTGCAGCATGCGCTGGAAACGGCGGGTTACCGGATCGTCAGGATGGCGGGACAATGATGCACCGGATCGTCTCCTCGGAGCGGGAACAACTCATCCTGGTCGACGTGAACGACCGGGAGATCGGAAGTCTCGACAAGGCTGCGTGTCACGACGATGCAGGCGTCCTGCACCGCGCGTTTTCGCTTTTCATATTCGATGCACGCGGGGAGCTGTTGTTGCAGCAGCGCAGCGCAGCCAAGCGACTCTGGCCCCTCTATTGGTCCAACAGTTGCTGCAGCCACCCGCGGCTGGGCGAAACGATGGACGAGGCGACGGCGCGGCGTCTCGACGATGAACTCCACATCGCGGCGGAGCTGGAGTTCGTTTACAAGTTCGCCTACGAAGCGCGTTTCGACGCCGGGGGCTCCGAGAATGAGCTTTGCTGGGTTTACCTGGGGCGCACCCGCGACACGATCATGGCCAACCAAAACGAAATTGCCGCCACGCGAACGCTATCGGCGGCGGCACTGGACGAAGAGCTGTCCCGCGACCCGGATCAGTTCACGCCGTGGTTCAGGATGGAATGGCAGCACTTGCGCGGGAAGCACATGGACACGCTGCGACGATACCTGGCACCGGCACCGTAGGAGCCCGCGTCGCGCGGGCTCCTACGCCATCTTTGCGTCAGGTTCGGGGGCTGGTGCGATCGCCGCGATTACCGGTAACGAGCCGGTACAGGAACAAAAGCAGTATCGCGCCGAGGATGGCGATGAGTATGCTTCCGATCGTCAATCCTTCGACGCCGCCAAGGCCGATCGCAGACGCGATGAACCCGCCGATGAGCGCGCCGGCGATACCGAGCAGGATGGTGACGATGAAGCCGCCGGGGTCGTCACCCGGCATGATCCACTTTGCGATGACGCCGGCAATGGCGCCGAGAATAATCCAGGTTAACAGGCCCACGGCACTCCTCCTTGGTTATATGCTTAAGGTCTTCCCAAGAGGACCTTGCAACTTTCGTGCCGGTAGGACCGCGCTCATTCGCCGCGACGGCGCACCGCAAGGATTACAAAAAAGGTAAGAATTACCGTGGATCAGGTGCCGGTCTTTGCTGCCGGTTCGTAGCGGTAATATTCGATGCCGATGTCCTGGAACTGGCGCGCCTCGCTCCGCCCGACTTTCTCGATGACGAATTCGTCCGTCGGCACATAATCGAGTCCCTCGACGCGACGGCCGTCGTGTAGCGCTTCGTACTGCTCCCGGTCGAGGTCGATGGCGGGTTCCATCGCACGGCCGAAGCCGATCGCCCGGGTAGCTTCGCGCCAGCCCGGCGCGACGAAAAAGGGAATGACTTCGGCCGCGTCGCCGCTGCCATAGCCGAGCGTGAGCCACTCGTCGCCAACGATGTCCCGGCCTTCCTCCAGCGCCTGTTCGAAGCCGGCGGCGAGCCAGGCCGGCAGCGCGGCGGTATACAGGTTCCCGAGATCCAGCATCGTATCGCTGCCGAGCGCGAGTTTGTCGAGGATTTCACGGCGATAGCGTCGGGACGCGCGGAAAATCCGGAATACCGCCATGGTCAGCGGGTACACCTCCAGGTTCAGGCACTCCGGGCCGGCAAGATCCGCGATTTCCGGTTTGCCCTGCATCTCGGCGCGTAGCGCTTCGGGGTCCACGCCGGCTTCGTAACAGTAGGAGGCGAGTTCCGCGCGATCCTCCGCGCTGCCACAACCGAGCGCGAACAGGTAGGCGACCGCCCAGCCAGTCTCCGGCATTTTTCGGTAAGGCCGGTGCATGAACACGGTCTTGAGCGTCCGCAAGTAATCGCTCGCCCTGAGATTCCGCTTCTCGTACATGTCGTTCAGTGCGTGCAGCGTCTCGTCGATGTAACACGTCGTCGAGTACTTGCCGTTGAAAACCGGGAAGTCCTGCACCTGGTGCGTCTCGCTGCGATCCTGGCCACAGAAGCGCAGCATGGGCTTCCGGAAGTCCATAATGCGGTAGTCGGAAGCCGAACCGGATCTCACGAGATCCACTTCGGCGAGCGTCGGGTTTTCCTCCAGCAACATTGCCACCGCGCCGGCGCCCTGCGTCGGTTCGCCGCTGCTGCCACGCGCGTATTCGGCGATGTCCGCACACACGACGATCGCCTGCCCGCCCCGGCCGTCGTGC
>DATABW010000428.1:0-4964 GCA_036259375.1 Woeseiaceae bacterium | reverse complement strand
GGCGCGTGCCCAGCCAGACGACATCGACGGTCCGCGCCTCCAGCGCCCTTGCGATTGCGAGCGCGGGATAGACATGTCCCCCCGTGCCCCCGGCCATCACGAGTATCGGACCCTGCCCCGGCCGCGCGGTCATTCCTGCGCTCCCGCGCGCTTTCGCGACGACCGGCGGCTGGCCGGCCGCGCGTCAGTGGCGAGCTCATGATGGATCCGCAACAACAGCCCGAGACTCGCCATTGCGACGATGAGACTGCTGCGGCCGTAACTTACGAGGGGCAACGTGAGTCCCTTCGTCGGCAGCAGTCCCAGGTTGACGCCGATGTTGATGAATGCCTGCAGCCCCAGCCAGGTGCCGATGCCGACGGCGAGGTAAGCCTCGAAGAAGCGGTCTGCCCGTGCGGCGCGGACGCCGAGCCGGAAGATGCGCCACAGCAGCAGCGCGAATAGCGCAATCAACACGGCGGCGCCGACGAGGCCGAATTCTTCGGCGAACACCGCGAACACGAAGTCGGTGTGCGCCTCGGGCAGGTAGAACAGCTTTTGCACGCTGTTGCCGAGGCCGACGCCGAGCCATTCGCCGCGGCCGATCGCGATCAGCGACTGCGTGAGCTGGAAGCCGGAATCGAACGGGTCCGACCACGGGTCCAGGAACCCGGTCAGCCGCTGCAGGCGATACGGCGAGGTAACGGCGAGCGCGCCCATCGCAACGATGGCGGTGCCGAAGAAAAAGCAGAAATCGCGCAGCCGCGCGCCGGCGACGAACAGCATCGCGAGCGCCGTCGCGAGCAGCACGATGGCCGCGCCGAAGTCGGGTTCCGCCAGCAGCAGTCCGCAAGCGAGCGAGAGCAACAGCATGGGCCGCAAGAATCCGGTGAACTGCTCGCGCAGCGGCTTGTTCTGCCGAACGAGGTATCCCGCGAGGTACAGCATCAGGCAGAGTCGTGCCGGCTCCGACACCTGTACGTTAATGGGACCGATCCGCAACCAGCGGGTACTGCCGTTGACCTCGTGACCGACGCCGGGGACCAGCACGGCGCCGAGCAGCAGGATCGCGACGAGCAACAGAAGCGGTCCTACGTTCCGCCACACCGCCATCGGCAGGTAGAGGCACGCGAAGGCCGCCGCGCCGCCGACGACCGCCGCCAATCCCTGCCGCCGCAAGTAATAAAAGGGATCGCCGGTCAAGTTGTCGGAGATAGAGATCGATGCGGACGCGAGCACCACCAGGCCGCCGAGCAGCAGCAGGGAACCCAGGAGCAGGAGCGCCGGATCGAGCTGCAGGCGCGCTTTGAGGCGGGCCGGGAACGGCATGGTGGCGCTGGCGAGCGTCATTGCGTCAGCGCTCCCACCGCGCGCCGGAAATCCATGCCGCGTTCCGCGTAGTTCCGGTACTGGTCGAGACTCGCGCAGGCCGGCGCCAGGAGCACCGTGTCGCCCGGACCCGCGACGTTCGCAGCCACCGAAACGGCAGTGTCCATGTTCGCGGCCTGGTAGACAGACGTGACCCCCTTCAGGGCCCTCGCCATCGCCGGACCGTCCCGGCCAATGAGAATCGCGGCCTTGAGATTCTCGCGAACCGCCTGGGCCAATTGCGCGAAATCGCCGCCCTTGCCCTCGCCGCCCGCTATAAGCACCACCGGCCCCTGGATCGAGGTGATCGACGCCACCGCGGCGCCGATGTTGGTCGCTTTCGAATCATCGATATAGTCGATGCCGCCGACGGTCGCGACAAACTGCATCCGGTGCGGCAGTCCCGGGAACTCCATCAGCACCTGCAGCATGGGAGAAAACTCCAGCCCCATGAGCCGGCCGACCGCGAGCGCTGCGAGCGCGTTCAGGTGATTGTGTCCGCCGGCGAGCGCCATGTCCTCAGCCGCCAGGAGCATCTGCTCGCCGTAGGCGAGGAACTGCTCGCCCTCTTCGGTCACGAGACCGTAGTGACGCGCGGGTGGTTCGTCAGGCCCGAAACTGACGCGCCTCACGTTTTGCGGAATGGCTTTGACGACTTCGCCGTCGCTGCGGTTGAACACGGCGGCCTTCGCTTCGCGGAATACGCGGTACTTTGCCTCGCGGTACTCGGCTGCGCTCGAGTGCCAATCAAGGTGGTCGTCGCTCACGTTCAACAGCACCGCGACTTGTGCCGGGAGGTTGCGCGTGCGCATGAGCTGGAAACTCGACAATTCGAGCACGTAGACGTGCGGGGAGGGCTCCGCCAGCAGGTCGAGCGCGGGGTTGCCCAAATTGGCGCCGGCGAGGGCCGGCCTCCCCGCTGCATCGAACATCAGCGCGAGCAGGCTCGTCACCGTGCTTTTGCCGTTCGACCCCGTGACGGCGATGAAAGGCGCCCGCGCCTCCTCCACGAACAGTTCGATATCGGACACGACCTCGATCCCGGCCGCGCGCGCCTCAGCGAGCAGTGGTTCTCGATCGGCGATGCCCGGGGACACGATGATGCGCGTGGTGCTCTTCAGAAGACCGCGCGGTGCGTCGCCGAGTATGACCTCGGCGCCCGGGCAGATCCGGCCGAGTTCGTCCATGCCGGGCGGTTGTTGGCGGGTATCAATAAAGCGGGCGTCGCGGCCGCTGCGCGCGAAGTAACGCGCGACCGACAACCCCGTCTCGCCGAGACCGAACACGAGTTCCTTAGGCAGCGCGCGCGCCGCCGCACCCCGCGCGCCGGTCTCGCCGCTTTTTTGGTGCGAGGTGTTCATCGGATTTTCAGACTCGCGAGGCCGATCAGCACGAGAATGACCGTTATGATCCAGAAGCGGACGATTACCTTCGGCTCCGCCCAGCCCTTCAGTTCGAAGTGATGGTGCAGCGGCGCCATGCGGAACACCCGCCTGCCGGTCAGCTTGTAGGACGCCACCTGGATGATCACCGACACGGTCTCGATTACGAAGACGCCGCCCATGATCGCCAGCACGATTTCCTGCTGGACCACCACGGCCACAGCGCCCAGCGCCGCTCCCAGCGACAACGCCCCGATGTCCCCCATGAACACCTGCGCCGGGTAGGTGTTGAACCAGAGGAACCCCAGTCCCGCGCCCGCCAGCGCGGAGCAATACACGAGAATCTCGCCGGTGCCCGCGACGTACGGCAGCCCGAGATAGCCGGAGAAATTCACGTTTCCCGTCACGTACGCGAACACGCCGAGAGCGCCGCCGACCAGCACGGTCGGCATGATGGCGAGCCCGTCCAGTCCGTCGGTCAGGTTCACAGCGTTGCTGAAACCGACGATGAAGAAATAGGTCACGACGATCTGGAACATGCCGAGCGGCAACGAGAGATCCTTGAAGTAAGGGATCAGGAGCGATAACTGCTCGGCGTCCTCCGCCAGCAGGTACAGCGTCACTGCGGCAACGAGCGCCGCTGCCGATTGCCAGAAGAGCTTCTGGACTGCCGAAAGGCCGGCGGAGTCCTGCAGCACCAGCTTCTTGTAATCGTCGACGTAGCCGATCACGCCGAATGCAAGCGTCACGAACAGCACCACCCAGACGAACGGATTCTCCAGGTCCGCCCACAAGACAGTGCTGATGACGATGGAGGTAAGAATCAGCGCCCCACCCATCGTCGGCGTGCCGGCCTTCGGCAGGTGACTCGAGGGTCCGTACTCACGAACGGGCTGGCCCGACTGGTTGAGGCTGAGCTTCGCGATCATGCGCGGCCCGATGACGAACGACAGGACGAGCGCGGTGAGCGCGCCAAGGATCGCCCTCAGCGTCAGGTAGTTGAAGACGTTGAACGCGGACTCGAACTGCGTCAGGTATTGAGTGAGATAGAGCAACACGATCAGGTCCTGTGCTCGTCGCCAGGCCGCAAGGCAAGGGCCTGGACCACGCGTTCCATGCGCATGGCGCGCGAGCCCTTGACGAGCACGCTCACCCCCTTACCGCCGCGGGCCTGCAGTTCGCGAGCGAGCAGGTCCGCGAGCGCGTCGACGGACTCCGCCCAGTTTGCGGTTTCGCCGAATGCGGCCACGGCATGGCGCGAAAGCGGCCCGGTAGCGAACAACCGGTCGATGCCTGCGGCGAACAGGTCCTCGCCGGTTTGGCGGTGCAGTTCCGCGCTTTCCTCGCCGAGCTCGCCCATGTCGCCCAGCACGAACCAGGACTCGCCGGGCCGCGCCGCCAGGTACCGCGCGGCCGCGACGACGCTCGCCGGATTGGCGTTATAGCTGTCGTCGAAGACCCGGCAGCCTCCCATGCCCGGGAGCGGCGCGAGACGACCGGCAACCGGACGGACCCCCTGAAGGCCGCGTCGTACGGTATCGGCATCGAGGCCCGTGGCGAGCACCGCCGCAGCCGCCGCGGCGGCGAGCTGGGCGTTGTGCCGGCCGGCCAGTGGCAAAGACACGTCTATTTCGCCGTGCCCCGTCAACAGCGTGAACGCCGTGCCCGATTCGGTGATCTCGACGTTCACGGCCTTCACGTCCGCCTCAGTGTCCAGTCCGAAGCTGACGACCTCGGCGCCGGAGGCGAGCGAGCGCCAGTAACCGAAGTGCGGATCGTCGGCGTTCAGCACCACCCATTCCGGCCGCGGCTCGCCGGCGAGAATCTCGCCTTTCGCCTCCGCAACGCCCCGTATGGTGCCGAAGCCTTCGAGATGCGCCGGCCCCGCATTCGTGATGACGGCGATCGCCGGCTCGACCAGCGAGGTCAGCCAAGCGATTTCGCCGTGATGATTTGCCCCGAGCTCCAGGACGGCATAACGATGCCGCGGCTCCAGTTCGGCGAGCATCAGCGGCACTCCCAGGTCGTTGTTCAGGTTGCCGCGCGTCGCCAGTGTCGGCGCGGCGAGCGCCAGGCAGCTCGCAATCATCTCCTTGCAGGTCGTCTTGCCATTGCTGCCTGTCAGCGCGATGACGGTAGCGGGCATTTGCCGGCGCCAGTCCGCGGCCATCCGCCCGAGCGCGCGGCGCGTATCGTCGACCTCGATTGTGGGCAGATCCGCGCGCATCGGTCTGC
>DATABW010000427.1:0-2436 GCA_036259375.1 Woeseiaceae bacterium | reverse complement strand
ACCGGGAAACGCTCGCCGGGCGCGGCGCCCGCCGGTACGAAGAGATCGGCGGCTAGACGCACGCCGTCGGGCATCGGTATGGAGGCTTCCTCGAACGCCACCTCGTACCGGGGCGCCGAGGCCTGCTCGGCTGCCGATGCGCCTTGTAACAAACCCAGGCACAGAATGGCCAGGCAGCTTTGTCGGATGCTCCCGTGCATGTTCGGGCCCCTCGCCGGTCCAGCGACGGTGCCAGTAAAACAAAAAAGGAGCATGAACGCGCGACCGCGCCACACAATGTGGCACGTCACCTGCAGGAGCCGATCTCACGGGCGACAACAAAAGGCGGCCGCAAGTCGCCCGCGGGACGAGCTCCTACAGGTGACGTCCAGATCCGCGTGCGGTATTCAGGTGTCGCGTTCGCGCGTGCGCATGCGCTTGGGGGACGGCGCGTAATGGTCTTGCCGATCGTTCGCGCGGCGCTCGCGAAAGCGGCTTTTTCCGCCGCTGCCCGCTGCCAGTTTGGATACCCGGCTGCCCAGCAGGGCGTAGGTCGAGTCGTCCATCTCGTCAATAGAGTCCACGTACCGTTTCTTGCTCACTTCCTTCGCCTCGGAAACGGGCCTTAGGCATGCCAAAGACATTCCGGCAGCCGCCAACCCGGAAAAAGTCAGCCCTCGAAATCGTCGTTTACGTCTTCTCTGGAATACGCGGGGCAGGCAGCTCAGTGGGAGAGGCCTTCGGCGTAATCGCCGTCGTGCTTCTCGAAGTCGTCGTAGTCCTCGAAATCGGCCAGTTCCATCCGGAGGCTACGGTCTTCCTGCGACATTTCGATCAGCCGCCACAGCGGCACGTAATCCCGCGGCCCGTCGCTGCCGTTTTTGGCCCGGGGCGTCGCCACGTCCTCGTCATTCACGAGGTCATCGAACTCGAGTTCTTCGTCGTCCATTTCCATAGTCAAATCGATCTCCGGGTCTTCCTCGACCCACTCGGGGACAGGTCCTGTGTCGGGCGGCGTGGCGGCCATGCAAGCTCCTGCCGGGCCATGTGTTTTCAGGCAGAAGATAAAACTATTTGGAACGAAGTCAAGATTTATATTGCTATTGGTTTCAGCGGATTACCTCCGCTTTTCGGTGTTCCGGACGGGCGCTTGGGGAGACGGCGGAAGCGCCGTCAGCGGCCGCGCGGCGGAGGGGTCAGCGCAGCGCTGCGTCGGCCCGTTCGCGCAGCGGTCCGGCCGCGGTGCGTGACTCGCCCGTGGCCGCGTCCTGCCCGCCCGACGCGGGCGGCTCGAGCCTCGTGATCGTAAAGCCCGTGAAGCCGTAGAACAGCGATATCAGCGGGTTTACGAGGTTGAAAAAGGCGAACGGCAGGTAGGCCACGGTCGCGACGCCCAGGGTGGCGGCCATGTAGGCGCCGCAGGTATTCCAGGGCACGAGGGCCGAGGTCAGGGTTCCGGAATCCTCGAGCACGCGCGACAGGTTTTTCGCTTCCAGTCCGCGCCGCTGGAACTCGGCCTTGTACATCTTGCCCGGCAATACGATGGAGATGTACTGGTCCGCCGCGACGATGTTCATTCCGATGCAGCTCACGATCGTAGTTGCCACCAGCGAGCCTGTCGATTTCGCCGCTTTCAACGTTGACCGGATGAGGCGCAGCAGCAGTCCTGCGTGTTCCATCACGGCGCCGAACGACAGCGCCGCCAGGATCAGCCAGATGGTAGTCAGCATGCTGCTCATGCCGCCACGGCTCAGCAGCTCGTCGACTTCGGCGACTCCCGTCGCCGAGACGTAGCCGTTCGCCAGCGCCAGCCAGGCCCCCTTCGCCAGCGCCAGCGGCACCGCCACGTCCGGCGAATCGGCGAAAGCGAGCACCACGCCGGGCTGCAGGAAAGCAGCGAGCACGGCGCCCAGCAGGGCGCCGGCGAGTATCGTGGGCAGCGGCGGCGCCTTCCGGACCGCCAGCCAGAGGACGAGCAGCAGCGGGATCAGGGTCCAGAGCGTGATGTTGAAGGAGTTGTCCAGCGTGGCCTGCAGCACCTCGATGCTGCCGACGTCGGATGAAGCGTCGACACCGAAGCCGACCGCCAGGAACAGGACCATGGCAATGATGAACGACGGCCCCGTGGTCCAGGCCATGTGCCGGATGTGCTCGAACAATTCCGAACCGGCAACGGCGGGGGCGAGATTGGTCGTATCGGACAGCGGCGACATCTTGTCGCCGAAGTAAGCTCCCGAGATCACGGCACCGGCAGCGATCGCCGGCGACAGGCCGAGCCCCATGGCCACCCCGATCAATGCCACGCCGAGCGTCCCTGCGGTCGTCCAGGAACTGCCGGTGACGACCGACGTGATGGCGCAGATGAGGCAGGTGGCGGCGAAGAAGTACTGCGCGTTGAGGAGGTCCAGGCCGTAATAGATGAGGGACGGCACCGTGCCCGAGATCAACCAGGCGCCG
>DATABW010000426.1:0-2808 GCA_036259375.1 Woeseiaceae bacterium | reverse complement strand
ACCAGATCCGCCGCGGCGTGCTCCGCGACTCCCCCTGACCGAACCGTTCCGCGCTGCCAGAGCCGTTTTTTGCCCATTTGAGGCCCAAATAACGCGCTCACCGCCCCGATTGCGAGTAAACTGTCGATTGCTCCGCTCGATCGGGGCACGCTTGAACGCCGTCCATGGGCGGCGAGTTATACAGTGAGGTTGTTATGGCAGGCGAAAGAGTTAGCGGAACCGTCAAGTGGTTCAATGACGACAAGGGCTTTGGATTTATCGAGCGCGAGGGTGGGCAGGACGTATTCGTCCATCACAGCTCGATCCAGATGGAAGGCTTCAAGTCCCTTAAGGAAGGCCAGAAGGTCACGATGGAAGTGACGCAGGGCCAGAAAGGACCGCAGGCGGAAAACGTTATCGCCGAGTAAGCGAAGAAATTAACGGACGGGTCGGGAACAACAAGAGCAATCCGATCGATCCGGCAGGGCGGGGGAGATAGTTCGTCGAGGCCGGCAGGCTTCGCGACGGCATGCCGCCACGACAGTCGCGATGATTCATCAGGTGTTGCGCGGCTGCCCTTGCGCCTGTCATTTTCGTTTCACAGGATCGGCAATCCCTTTGAAGTTACGTATACAGAACAATTCGGTTCGCCTCCGGCTGACCCGCGGCGAGGTCGAGCGCATGCAGCGGGAAGGGCAGGTCAACGCAGCGGTCACGTTCCCGGGCGGCTCACGCCTCGAGTACGCGCTGGAAGCCTCACAGGCCGACCGGAGCCCGGCAGCCCGCTTTGCGGCAGGCCGGCTGCTGGTCAGCCTTCCCGAGGCTGACGTGCAGCAATGGGCGTCGTCGGAACAGGTGTCGATCGAAGGTGCACAGCCGCTGTCCGGCGGAGAGCAGCTAGCCATCCTGGTGGAGAAGGATTTCCAATGCCTGACTCCGCGCGAGGGTGAGGACGAGAAGGACATGTTCCCGCACCCGCTGCAGGACGTCGAATCCTGCTGACCGGCCAGGTACGCCCGCCCGGCGACCGCCGTTGCCGGCGTGCTAGAATCCGCGCCGCCGCCGCCCCGGCCGATCACAGCAACAGGTACCCCGATGGCAGTTTTTGACCACTCCGCATTCGACGATCACGAGCGCGTGCTCTTCTGCAGGGACGCGGCATCCGGCCTCAGCGCCATCATCGCGATCCACTCGACCGTCCTGGGACCCGCCGCGGGCGGCTGCCGCCTGTGGCGCTACGAATCGGAGGACGCGGCGCTCTACGACGTGCTGCGCCTGTCGCAGGGCATGAGCTACAAGAACGCGATGGCGAACCTCGATTTCGGCGGCGGGAAGGCCGTGATACTGAAGACGGCCGATTTCAGCGGCAGCGAGGCGCTATTCGAGAAGTACGGCGACTTCGTCGATTCGCTGAACGGCAGCTATATCACGGCGGAAGACGTCGGCATGTCGGTCGAAATCATGGAGACGATCGCGCGGCGCACGAAGTACGTGACCGGCTTGCCGAAGAAGGAAGGGCAGGCCGGGGGCGATCCCTCGCCGAAGACCGCCTGGGGCATCTTCAAGGGCATCGCAGCCGCGGTGCAATTCAAGCTGTCGCGGGACGACCTGGAAGGATTGTCGGTGGCGGTGCAGGGAATCGGGCACGTCGGCTACAGCTTGTGCCGCTACTTGCATGACGCGGGCGCGAAACTCGTCGTGGCCGACATCAACGAGGAACGCGTGACGGCGGCGCGCGAGGAGTTCGGGGCCACCGCGGCCGGGCTGGACGACATCCTGTTCCAGCCGGTCGACGTCGTGTCGCCCTGCGCGCTCGGCGCCATCCTTACCGCGACGACCATCCCGAAGCTCCGCACCTCGATCGTCGCGGGCGCCGCGAACAACCAGCTCGAGACTCCGGCCGACGGGCAGCGGCTGGCGGATGCCGGCATCCTGTACGCGCCGGACTACGTCATCAACGCGGGCGGCATCATCAACGTCGCCGCCGAATACTACGGTAACGCCGATGACGAGGAGGTCATCCGGCAGGTCGAAGCCATCGGCCCGCGCCTCACGAACATCTTCGACCAGGCCGCCGCCACCGGCCGCCCCACCAACGCCATCGCCGACGAACAGGCCCGCAAGATTATTCGGGGTCGGACCAACGCAACCGGCTGAACACCAAGCAAAACATCTGAACCAGCGGCCGGAATTCGCCCCTAAATCGCCCTTTCTGGCCCTGAAAACGAAGCCTTACCGCCTGGCTCCAGCACTAATTTGCCGATGTGGCGGCTGGACTCCATCAGCGCGTGCGCCTGCGCCGCGTCGGCGAGCGGGAACGTCGAATCGATGACGGGTCGGACGGCGCCGGATTCGAGCAGCGGCAGGACGTGCCGTTCGAGGCTCGCCCGGATCGCTGATTTCTCCTCGACCGTCTGCGGCCGCAAGGTGGACCCGGTGATCGTCAGCCGCTTGCCCACCACCGCTCTCAGATCCAGTTCGGCCGTCGAGCCCTGCAGGAAGGCGATGATCGCGTATCGGCCGTCCCGCTCCAGCAGATCGAGGTTCTTCTGGATGTACGGGCCCGCGACCATATCCAGCACGACGTCCACGCCGCGCTCGCCGAGCCGTTCCCGCACTGCCCGGGCCCAGTCGCCTTGGCGGTAGTTGATCGCGTGCGCGGCCCCCAGCTTTTCGCAGAAGCGGCATTTCTCGTCGCTCCCGGCGGTCGTCACGACCGTCGCGCCTGCGGCCACCGCAAGCTGGATCGCCGTCGTGCCGATGCCGCTGGAACCACCGTGCACGAGCAATGTCTCGCCTGCTTCGAGTCCCGCGCGCATGAACACGTTG
>DATABW010000425.1:0-6185 GCA_036259375.1 Woeseiaceae bacterium | reverse complement strand
TGCTGTCGCTGGCCAACAATTCGCGACTCAGGCTGCGGGTCTTCACGGGCCTGGAGAATCCGCCGGTGGTTGCCTCGGTGGTGCCGGTCTGGAATGCGGCCAACTGGTTCGAACGGGAAGCGTTCGACCTCTTCGGCATCCTGTTCGACGGACATCCGGACCTGCGGCGCATCCTGACGGACTACGGTTTCATCGGGCACCCGTTCCGCAAGGATTTCCCGCTGATCGGCACCGTGGAGGTGCGATACGACGTGGAGCAGGGGCGGGTGAAGTACCAGCCTGTGACCATAGAGCCCCGGACGCTGGTGCCGAAAGTCATTCGCGATGACAACCGCTACCAACCCGAACTGAAGGACAGGACGGCCAGTGGCTGAGATCCAGAGCTTTACCATGAACTTCGGCCCGCAGCATCCGGCCGCACACGGCGTGTTGCGGCTGGTGCTCGAAATGGACGGCGAGGTCATCCAGAAGGCCGACCCGCATGTCGGCCTGCTGCACCGCGCCACCGAGAAACTGGCGGAGTCGAAGCCCTGGAACCAGACCATCGGCTACACGGATCGGCTCGATTACGTGTCCATGATGTGCAACGAGCACAGCTACGTGATGGCCATCGAAAAGCTGATCGGGATCGAACCGCCGATCCGCGCGCAGTACATCCGGGTCATGTTCGACGAGATCACCCGCATCCTGAATCACCTGATGTGGCTGGGTGCGCACGGCCTCGACATCGGGGCCATGACCGTCTTCCTGTACTGCTTCCGCGAACGGGAAGACCTGATGGACTGTTACGAAGCCGTATCCGGCACGCGCATGCATGCTGCCTACTACCGGCCGGGCGGCGTGTATCGCGACCTGCCGGATTCCATGCCCAAGTACCAGCCGTCGAAGTGGCGCGGCCAGAAGGAAGTCGATCGAATGAACGCGAGCCGCGAGGGCTCGTTGCTCGACTTCATCCAGAACTTCACGGAACGCTTCCCCGCGGCGATCGATCAGTACGAAGCGCTGCTCACCGATAACCGGATCTGGAAGCAGCGGACGGTGAATATCGGGGTGGTATCGCCGGAGCGTGCCCTGCAGCTCGGTTTCACCGGCCCGATGCTCCGCGGCTCCGGCATCGAGTGGGACCTCCGCAAGAAACAGCCTTACGAGGTGTACGAGCGGATGGATTTCGACATCCCCGTCGGCGTCAACGGCGACTGCTACGACCGTTATCTCGTGCGCATCGAGGAAATGCGCCAGTCGAACCGGATCGTGAAGCAATGCGTCGACTGGCTGCGCGCCAACCCCGGTCCGGTCATGATCGACGACAACAAGGTCGCGCCGCCGTCGCGCGTCGTGATGAAGGACGACATGGAATCGCTCATCCATCACTTCAAGCTGTTTACGGAAGGCTACACGGTGCCGGAAGGCGAGGCCTATGCGTGCATCGAAGCCCCGAAGGGCGAATTCGGCGTCTATATCGTCTCCGACGGAGCCAACAAGCCGTTCCGGGTCAAATTCCGCGCGCCGGGCTTTGCGCACCTGTCGTCCATGTCCGAGATGGTGGAGGGCCACATGCTGGCGGACGTGGTCGCAGTGCTCGGCACGCAGGACATCGTGTTCGGCGAGGTAGACCGGTGAGTGCCGTGCCGGAACTGTCGCAGCACGTGCGCGACGAAATCGAGCGATGGAAAGCGCGCTTCCCGGAAGAGGGACGGCGCTCGGCGATCATCGGCGCGTTGCACGCGGTACAGCACGAGAACGGGTTCCTGACCCCGGTGCTCATGGACAAGGTCGCCGAGTACCTCGACCTGCCGGCCGTGCAGGTCTACGAAGCTGCTAACTTCTATTCGATGTTCCAGATCGTGCCGGTCGGCCGCAACAACGTCGCGATCTGCACCAACATCTCCTGCATGCTGCGGGGCGCCGAGGAAATCGTCGAGCACGTCGAGCAAAGGCTCGGCATCCGGCTGGGCGAGAGCACGCAGGACGGGCGCATCTTTCTCAAAAAGGAAGAGGAATGCCTGGCCGCCTGTTGCGGGGCGCCCATGATGATGGTGAATCACCGGTATCACGAGAACCTCACGCCCGAACGGGTAGACGAAATACTGGACGCACTGGAGTAATGGCCGATCTAGCGAACAAGTACCCACGGAACCTCGTGTGCTTCAGCACCTTCGATGCTGCCGAGCCGTGGACGCTTGCGACTTACGAGCAGCTCGACGGGTACAAGGCATGGCGGCGCGTACTCGCCGGCGAGCTCACCCGTGAGCAGGTGATCGAGGAGGTCAAAAACTCCGGCCTGCGCGGCCGCGGGGGCGCCGGGTTCCCGACCGGCCTCAAGTGGAGCTTCATGCCGAAGGATCCGTCGGTGCAGAAATATCTTGTCGTCAACTCCGACGAGAGCGAACCCGGTACCTGCCACGATCGCGAGATCCTGCGTTACAACCCGCATTCCCTGGTGGAGGGCATGGCGCTCGCCTGTTACGCGATGGGCGCCAACATCGGCTATAACTACATCCGCGGCGAGTTCATCGACGAGCCGGTGCCACGGTTCGAAGCCGCCGTGAAAGAGGCCTACGAGGCCGGGCTGCTGGGCAGGAACATCCAGGGCTCCGGGATCGACGTCGACATCCGCACGTTCATCGGCGCCGGCGCCTACATCTGCGGCGAGGAAACGGCGCTGCTCGAATCGCTGGAAGGCAAGGTCGGTTTCCCGCGCTTCAAACCGCCGTTCCCGGCCAACTACGGGCTGTACGGCAGGCCGACGACCATCAACAACACGCAGAGCATCGCCAGCGTACCGGCGATCGTGCGTAACGGCTCGGCATGGTTCGCCGACCTCGGCCCGGAAGGCTCCGGCGGCACGGCGCAGTTTTCGGTTTCCGGCCATGTCGAGAAGCCGCAGAACCTGGAGCTGCCCATGGGGATTCCCTTCCGAGATCTCCTCGAGTTGTGCGGCGGAGTCTGGAAAGGCAGGAAGCTGAAAGCGGTCATACCCGGAGGCTCGTCGGTGCCGGTGCTGCCCGCGGACATCATCATGGACTGCACCATGGACTACAACTCGCTCAAGGAAGCGGGCTCGTCCTTCGGCACCGGCGCCGTAATCGTGATGGACGAAACGACCTGCATGGTGCGAACGCTTCGCCGTATCTCGCGCTTCTACATGGCGGAATCCTGCGGCCAGTGCACGCCATGCCGCGAGGGCACCGGCTGGCTCTTCCGTATGCTCACTCGCATCATCCAGGGCGCCGCTACGGAAACCGACCTCGACAAGCTCGTCGACGTTGCCGACCACATCGAAGGTCACACGATCTGCGCGCTCGGCGATGCCGCCGCGTGGCCGGTGCAGAGTTTCGTCAAGCACTTCCGGCATGAGTTCGAGTACATGGTGCGCAACAACGGCCGCAGCATCGTCGATGCGCCATCGGAGGCGGCAGCGTGAGCGACGACACGATCACCTTCGAGGTGGACGGCAAGCCGTTCAAGGCTAAGAAAGGCCAGATGATCATGGAGGTCACCGATAACGTCGGCGGCGCCTATATCCCGCGCTTCTGCTATCACCCGAAGCTCTCGGTGGCGGCGAATTGCCGCATGTGCCTCGTCGAGGTGGAGAAGGCTCCGAAGCCGCTGCCCGCTTGCGCGACACCCGTGGTGGAGGGGATGAAGGTGTTCACGCGCTCTCCGCGGGCCATCAATGCGCAGCGCGCGACGATGGAGTTCCTGCTCATCAACCACCCGCTCGACTGCCCGATCTGCGACCAGGGCGGCGAGTGCGAGCTGCAGGACCTGGCGATGGGATTCGGGCGCGACATTTCGCGCTTCAACGATCGCAAGCGCGTCGTGAAGGACCAGGACCTCGGTCCGCTCGTTTCCACCGACATGACCCGTTGCATCCATTGCACCCGCTGCGTGCGCTTCGGCGAGGAAGTGCAGGGTTTTCAGCAGCTCGGCACGATGGGGCGCGGCGAGGACATGAAAATCAGCACCTATATCGCGCAGAGCATCGACCACGAGCTGTCCGCGAACATCATCGACCTGTGTCCCGTGGGCGCGCTGAACAACAAGCCGTACCGCTACAGCGCGCGCGCCTGGGAAATGGTGCAGCGGTCGACCGTTTCGCCACACGACTGCGTCGGCTCGAACATGTACGTGCACGTGCTGCGCGGCAAGATCAAGCGAGTCGTGCCGAGGGAAAACGAGCTGATCAACGAGACGTGGCTGGCCGACCGCGACCGTTTCGGGTTTCACGGCATGTACAGCGACGACCGCCTGATGACGCCCCGCGTGAAAGAAGGCGGGGTTTGGCGCGATGCCGACTGGCAGGAGGCGCTGGAACTCCTCGCCACGAAACTGAAGGAGGCCGGCGAGGGGGTCGGCATCCTCTCGTCGCCCGGAGCGACGCTCGAGGAACAGCATCTGCTGGCGAAGCTGGCAGCCGCCGCCGGCAGCGCCAACATCGACCATCGCCTCCGGCAGCGGGACTTCTCGGACCAGGACAACGATCCGTTGTTTCCATGGCTCGGCTTCGGCATCGCCGAACTCGAAGACGCGAAGGCGTTGCTGGTCGTCGGCTCCAACCTGCGCCGCGAGGCGCCCATCCTCGCGCACCGGGTGCGCAAGGCGGCACTGAAAGGAGCGGCCGTCTCGTTCGTCAACCGCGAGCGCTACGAATACCTGTTCCACGTCGCCGATTACCTGTCGGGTGCGGCGCCGCCAGACGAACTGGCGGCGATCGCGGTGGCGGCGGCGACCGGATCCGGGGCGAAACTGCCGGTGTCGGTTGCAGCGTTGTGCGAAGGTGTGACGCCGGGCGAGGGCCACCAGCGCGTGGCGCGTACTCTCTCGGAGAACGAGGGCGGCCTCATTCTCCTGGGACACCTGTCGCTCCGGGATCCGAACTTCTCCGCCATCAGGGCGCTTGCCGCCGCCATTGCCACGTTCACCGGTGCGCGCTTCGGCTACGTGTCCGAAGGCCCGAACTCGGCGGGCGCGCACCTGGCCGGAGCCCTGCCGCATCGCCAGGCCGGCGGCGCGGCTCGCGAGCGTGCCGGCCGGCATGCCGGCGACATGCTGGATGATCCCCTGGACGCATTGCTGCTGTTCGGCATCGAGCCGGACCGGGACCTGCCGGGGCGCGATGCGCCGGCAAAGCTCGAAGCGCAGAAATTCGTCGCCGCGATGACGCCTTTCGTGACCCCGGCGTTCGAACGTTGCGCGGACCTGCTGCTGCCCATCGGGACTGCTGTCGAAAGTTCGGGCACTTTCGTCAACTGCGAAGGCCGCTGGCAGAGCTTCGGCGGCGTGGCGACCCTGATCGGCGAGGCGCGCCCGGGCTGGAAAGTGCTGCGCGTGCTCGGCAACCTGCTCGATGCGGAAGGCTTCGATTACGTGTCGAGCGAGGACGTGCGCGACGAGTTGAAGGCGGCCCTGGGCGAGATCCGGCCGGACAACGCGTACGGGGGGGGCGAGCCGTTGCGGAGAGGGGAGAGCGGCCTCGACGCCGACCTCGACGTGCCGATGTACCAGGTAGACGCGGTCGTGCGGCGCTCCGTTCCGCTGCAGCTTACCCATGAGCCGGTGCGGCTCTGCGAGAAGGATGCGGCCGCGTGACGGCATTGATCCCGCAATTCGTGATCGACTTCTGGAACTCGCTGCCGGTCCTGGTGCAGGACGTCACCGTGATCACTTCGCAGATTTCGGTCGTTACGGTCGGCATCATTCTCACGGTGGCCTTCGCGACCTTCTTTGAGCGCAAAGTGATCGGTTTCATGCAGGGGCGTGTCGGCCCGAACCGCGTGGGACCCTTCGGTTTCGGCCAGCCGTTCGCCGACGTCATCAAGCTGTTGATCAAGGAAGTGGTGATACCGAGGGAGTCGAACCGCTACCTCTTTGTGATCGCGCCGCTCCTGTCGATTATCCCGGCGCTCGCCACCTGGGCGGTCATTCCGCTGTCCGACGAATTCGTCATCGCCGACATCGATGCCGGCCTGCTGTACGTGCTGTCGCTCACTTCCATGGGTGTCTACGGCGTCATCCTCGCCGGTTGGGCGACGAACTCGAAATACGCGTTTCTCGGCGCAATGCGTTCCGCGGCGCAGATCGTCGCCTACGAAATCGCCATGGGTTTCGCGCTCGTGGGCGTCCTCATGGCGGGTGGCAGCCTCAACCTGGGTGAGATCGTGCGTGCCCAGGCGGGGGGTGTG
>DATABW010000424.1:0-8742 GCA_036259375.1 Woeseiaceae bacterium | reverse complement strand
GCGCTGACTGGCCTCGGCCTCGGTATTGCGGCGGCGCTGGCAGCGACCCGGGTGCTGGGAAGCCTTCTTTTCGGGGTCAGTTCCACGGAGCCGGCGATCTTCGCAGGCGTCGCAGCCGTGCTCGCAGCGGTGGCCATGCTGGCGAGCTACATCCCGGCGCGGCGCGCAACGAGAATCAACCCGATGAGGGCATTGCGCGAAGAATGATCACGAAACGAGGAATGACATGGAATCCTTGATTCACACGAAGAACATCGAAAAGTCCGTGCCGCAAGGAGAGAACAAGCTGTACCTGCTGCGACAGATCTCGCTCGACGTCCCGGAAGGCGATTTCCTGACGTTCATGGGTCCGTCGGGCGCGGGCAAAAGTACGTTGCTCTCCATACTGGGGCTGCTCGACTCCGACTGGAGGGGGGAGTACTGGCTGGCCGGCAAGGCCGTGCATGATTTGCCGCACAAGAAGCGGCAGGCGCTGGCGCGCGAGCACGTCGGGTTCATCTTCCAGCATTATCACCTGCTGGACGACATGACAGTCTACGAGAACCTGGAGCTGCCGCTTACCTATCGCAACATGAAAACCGCCGATCGCCAGGCGCGCGTCGCGGACATCCTCGACCGCTTCAACATCGTAGGCAAGAAGGACCTGTACCCGACGCAGTTGTCCGGCGGGCAGCAGCAACTCGTGGCCGTTGGCCGTGCGGTGATTACGCAACCCAACCTCGTGCTGGCCGACGAACCCACCGGCGCGTTGCATTCCAGCCAGGGAAAAATGATCATGGAACTGCTGGCCGAGCTGAACGCAGAAGGTACGACCATCATCCAGGTCACTCACAACGAAGACAACGCCGCCTATGGCAACCGTACGCTGCAACTGTTCGACGGCTGGCTGTCCGATTGAGGCGACCTGCAGGAGCCCGTCTCACGGGCGACAGCCATGTTCAACGCCGTGTCGCCCGTGAGCCGGGCTCCTGCGGCGAGGTTTTGACACCGTGAGCGAATCACCCAGCCTGTCCCGCGTCCTGATCGCCGACGACCAGCGCGACGTGCTGAATGCGCTGAAGCTGTTGCTGAAAGGCGAGCCGTTCGCCGTGGAGACCGCTTCCTCGCCCGCCGCCGTGTTGTCGGCGGTCGGGAAGTCGGCTTTCGACGCGATCCTGATCGACCTCAACTACACTCGCGATACTACGTCGGGCAAGGAAGGCCTCGAACTGTTGCGCTCCGTCCGGCAGCTCGAACCGGAGCTGCCGGTCATCGTCATGACGGCATGGGGGACGATCGACGTTGCCGTCGCCGCCATGCGCGAGGGCGCCAGCGATTTCATCGAGAAGCCCTGGGACAACCAGCGCCTGCTGTCCGTGCTCCGCAACCAGGTCGAGCTCGGGCGCGCTCTGCAGACCGCGCGCCGGCTGCAAGCGGAAAAGGACCTGCTGCACGCTAACCATGGCGATTTCATCGCCGAATCGGCAGCCATGCAGCCGGTATTGCAGCTGGTCGGGCGCGTCGCCGCCTCGGACGCGAACATCCTCATCACCGGCGAGGCGGGCGTCGGCAAGGGTGAGCTCGCTCGCCTTGTTCACGAGCGGTCGGCACGCCGGGAAGGCCCGTTCATCAGCGTCAACATGGGCGGCATCGCCGACAGCATCTTCGAGTCCGAAATGTTCGGCCACGTGCGCGGCGCGTTCACCGATGCGAGGACCGATCGCATCGGCCGTTTCGAGCTCGCCGATGGCGGCACGCTGTTCCTCGACGAGGTCGCCTGCCTGCCGTACAACCAGCAGGGGAAACTGCTGCGTGTTCTCGAATCCGGGGAATACGAACCGGTCGGTTCGTCACGGACACGGAAAGCCAACGTGCGGGTGGTATCGGCCACGAACGGCAACCTGCGCGGGATGATCGCGGACAGCGCGTTCCGTGACGATCTCCTGTTCCGTCTCAACACGGTGGAGATCGAGCTGCCGCCGCTGCGCGAACGGCGCGAGGACATCATGTTGCTGGCCGCGCGTTTTCTCGAGGTGTACTCGCGCAAATACGGGCGAGAGCCGGGCGGCTTTGCGCGTGACGCTGCGCAGGCCCTGCTAGCTTATCCCTGGCCGGGCAACGTGCGCGAACTCTCGCACGTCATCGAGCGCGCAGTGCTGATTCGTGGCGGTCCGCAGATCCAGGCCGCCGACCTGATGCTCGCACGGCGCGCGGAAAGCGGCGCGCCGGTTCTGGACCAGCTCACGCTGGATGCGGCGGAGGAGATGCTGATCCGCAACGCGCTGGATCGCTGCGGCGGGAATGTGCAGGCAGCCGCGGAGCAACTGGGCGTGAGCCGCAGCGCGCTCTACCGGCGCATGGAAAAATACGGTACGTGAATAATCAGTGCAGGGGCCCGTCTCACGAGCTACCGGACATCGTGGCGCCCGTGAGGCGGGCTCCTACAGGTTGAAGCCACGACCCCATGAAACGCTTCAGCTTCGAATCCCGCCTCGCGCTGTTGGCGCTCGCCGGCGGACTGCCGGCATTGATCACCGCCGCGCTGTTGCTCTTCACCTCCGATGTTCCCTATGGCCTGGCCGTGCTGCTGTTCATCGTTCTCGCGAGCGCCTGGCTGAGCTTCAGCCTGGCGGTCAGGAACCGCGTGACCTACCACCTGAATACGCTGTCGAACCTGCTGGAGGCGTTGCGAGAAGAGGACTATTCGATGCGCAGCCGGCGGTCGCGCGAGCACGGGGCCATGGGGGACGTGTTTCGCGAAGTCAACGTCCTGTCCTCGACCTTGCGCGCTCAGCGTGTGCAGGCCCGTGAAGCCAGCGCCCTCCTGCGCAAGGTGCTGGCGGAGATCGACATCGCCGTGTTCGCGTTCGACGGCAGGGAGCGCCTGATGCTGGTCAACCGCGCCGGCGAACGCCTGGTCGAGGGCGCGGCGACCGGTGCGAGCGCGGCCGAGCTGGGCCTCGAGGACCTGTTGCACGTCGAAGGCCGGAAAACGATCGCTCGCCGCTTTCCCGGTGGCAGCGGCCGCTGGGACGTCTGGACCGGCAGCTTCCGGGAACGCGGTGTGCCGCACTACCTGCTGGTGATATCCGATCTCTCACGCGCGCTGCGGGAGGAAGAGCGCAAGGCATGGCAGCGGCTTGTGCGGGTGATGGGGCACGAGCTCAACAATTCACTCACGCCGATCAAGTCGATGGCGGCGACCCTGCAGACGCGGCTCGCGGACGGCGCGGCTGTCGATTCGCTCCGGGAGGACCTGGGTGACAGCCTCGGGATCATAGCGTCGCGGGCCGAGGCGCTCGGCCGGTTCATGACCGGCTACACGATGCTCGCGCGCCTGCCGGCCCCGCGGCGCAAGACCGTGCGGCTGCGTTCGCTCGTCGAGCGCGCCGCCGCCATCGATACGCGCATGCCTGTCACGGTCGAGGGCGAAGACGCTGAGATCGCCGTCGATCCCGACCAGCTCGAGCAATTGATTATCAACCTCGTCAAGAATGCAGTCGACGCCGCCGGCGGCGACGGCACGGTCAGCGTGCGCTGGTCCCGCGATGCCGCCTCCTTGCGTCTCGAGGTACTGGATTCCGGGCCCGGCCTGTCCGGCACCGACAATCTCTTCGTGCCTTTCTTTACGACCAAGCCCGGCGGCACCGGCATCGGCCTGGTGCTGTGCCGCCAGATCGCGGAGGCCCACGAGGGTACATTGTCCCTGGAAAACCGCGAGGACGGCCGGGGCTGCGTGGCGCGCCTGGAGCTGCCGATCACGTGAAGCTCGCGCCTCGTCGCGCGCATCCGGCAACGGTTGCGAGCTATAGGCTCTTCACCTGACGGCCGTCCAGGCGGTCCGATTCCAGGCGGGGCCATGCCGGTCGCGCCGGTAGCAGATGTACCGGGAGCCCGGCCGGACCTCGCGAACGAGCCTCGATGCCCACGGCCTGGCGACCATCGTGGTGCCGCCAATCCTTTCGCAACGGCGCATGTCGGCGTGAAACGCTTCGTACCACTCCGCGTTTTCTGCCGCTTGTCGGTCGCTCTCCGGAAACGCCGCACAGCCGGCACTGGTGAGAACCAGCGTGGTCATGAGTGCTGCTGTAGCGTATTTCTTCACGGGTGTTCTCCCTGTACGTTGTCGAACCCGGGCCGGGCCAGGGTTCCCTCAAGCTAACGAAATGCCGGCCGGCTGATGCCCGCTCCGGCGTGGATATCCCGTGGAGCGGAATGACTGCTGCTACCGCAGGAACGGAATGCCTGGTTACCGCGGGATCAGCGCAGCGATGCGGCCGGCTCCGTAAAGCGCCTCCCGGCCGGGCCGCGCCCGGTGCGTCCTGTGCCGGCCTGCCGGCGTTTCGTTCCATTCAGGTTGGGATTGAAGGCGGGACGGCATACAACGCAAGCCGCCGACGTTGGTGCGGCACCGATTGAAGGCGTCCGGGGGGCATGCGATCTTTGGCGGAGGCAAAAATCGATGATGCGTATCTTGAGTCACTCCGGACCCACGCGCCTGTCACGACCTTCTGCGACGTATACCCGTCAGCCGCAGGTACCACCTTCCGTCGTGCCAGCGAACAAATGACAGCTTCGTGAACGAAACGGGCGGCAACGACGAGACGCTGTCGCTGCGCGGTGCCTTGCCCTCGCTTGCCGGCCCGTGGTTAACCGCCTGGGGGGTGGCAACGCTGCTGTCGTTGCTGATCGCCTACCAGAATCTTCCGGTCGTACAGCAGGCGGGTCTTCCGCTCGATCTCTGGGACCTGTACCTGCGCGAGCTCGTGGTCTGGTACAGCTGGGCGGCGCTGCTGCCGATCATCTACTTCCTGACGCTGCGCTATCCCGTGAGCGGGCAATGGCGCTGGCGCAATCTCGCCATTCACGGATTCGCCGCACCGCTCTTCGTGCTGGCGGTCATTGCGATCTCTGCACCGCTGCGCATCGCGCTGTTCCCGGATGTCATGCCCGAGGCCCCGCTTTTCGAAGCGGTGTTGATCGTTTACCGGCGCTTTTTTGCATTCTTCCTGTTCGTCTACGCCGGCACCGCCGCGATCCTGCAGGCCCGGCGGCAGGCAGTCGAACGCCGTGAGCAGGCAGCCGCGCAGTCGCAGCTGCAGCTCATGTTGCAGGAGTCACGGCTGGAGAACCTGCGAGCCCAGTTGGACCCGCACTTCCTGTTCAATGCGCTGAATGCGATTTCGTCGCTCGTGGTACGTGAACCGTCTCGAGCTCGGCACATGATCGCCCGTTTGTCCGGCCTGCTGAGGATGTCGCTGAGCCAGGAAGGCAGGGGCCTGGTTCCGCTGTCGCAGGAACTCGAGCTGCTGGGGGTGTATCTTGAAATCCAGCAGCTTCGGTTCGGCGATCGTTTGCGTGTGTCACTTGAAATCGACGACCGGGCCGAGAGTGCCGTGCTGCCGCGCTTGTTGCTGCAGCCGCTGGTCGAGAATGCCGTTCATCATGGAATCGAGCAGCGCGCCGCAGCAGGGCGCATCGATATTCACGTTGGCGAGGAATCAGGGCACTTGCGAATTGCGGTACTGGACGACGGACCGGGGTTCGCGCCAGAAGCGACCGAGCGCGTCGGTCTCGGGAACGCGCGTGCCCGCCTCGCGCTGCATTTCGGCGATGCGGCTTCTTTGACCCGCGAGAACCGGCCCGAGGGCGGTGCCTGCGTGCAGGTGGTGCTGCCGCTGCGGATGGAGACTCAGGAGGGCACACGATGCTCACGGTAGTGATCGTCGACGACGAAGCGCCGAGCCGCGATCTCTTGCGTGACATGCTCGCCGCGCACGATGACGTGGAGGTCGCCGGCGATTACGGGCAGAGCCGCGCGGCGCTGGAGGCTATACAGGCATCCCCGCCGGACGTCGTCTTTCTCGACGTGCAAATGCCGGGTATGCAGGGATTCGAGTTGCTCGAGCGGTTGCCGGAGCCGCGCCGTCCCGCGATCGTATTCGTGACCGCGCACCAGGATTATGCTCACCGTGCTTTTGAAGTGGAAGCCGTGGATTACCTGCTCAAGCCATTCGACGAGCAGCGCCTCGAACGCGCCCTGGATCGGGTACGGCGCCATTTCTCGAAGCTGGGCGCAATGGAAGCGCGCCGCCTGGGCGAAGCCGCTGCGAGAATCGGCGGCGAGGGCCGGCTGGAGCGCATCGTCGTGCGCCAGGGCGAGCGGAGCTTCTTTGTCCCCGTTTCAGAGCTCGCATGGCTGGAGTCCGACGGTAAGCTGGTCCGACTGCACACAGGCGAGGACTCGCACGAAATCCGCGAATCGCTGGCGCGGCTGGACGAGCGCCTCGACCCGAGCCGGTTCGTGCGCGTCAGTCGCTCCGCGATTGTGAATATCGATCGCATCCGCGAGGTCCAGGCATGGTTTCACGGCGATCGCATCATCGTCATGGACAATGGCGACACCGTGACGACTACTCGCAGCTACCGCGAACGCCTGCTGCGGTTGCTCGAAAATTGACTAAGCTGCCGGGCCTGCTGCTGTAATGGAGCCGGCCGCCTCGCTACCTCTCCGCGCCCGGCGCTCGACCGCTTCGCTTAAGCAGCCGATCCGCGGGTCGTCTCCCTGGCATACAGCCGGTGTACCCTGCCGGCGCCCAGCCAACCGCCCGCAATCGCGACCAGCAAAGCGAGGGCACCGGCGATGAAGGCGACCCACGTCACCGCCTGGGTGTAGGTCGACGCCTGCTCGACTGCCTGGTTCATCTGCTGCTGTGCCTGGTTGATCTGCTGGCTCATTTCCCGCATCACACCGTCGACCACGGCGTCGATCTCGCTTTCACTCAGGCTGGTATTGACGGCGAGCACGTCCTTCGCCTGCTCGGGCCGGCCCAGCACGATCGGCTGTGTCGCCGCCACCAGGGTACTCGTGTCGATTTCCTCGAGCGCTTGCTGGATCTCCCGTTCGGAGGCGGGCGTCTCACTCGCCGATGCGGCTTGCCGCGTCGCTGCGCTCCTGCTCTCGCCGGCCGATTCACCTTCCGGCTGCCGCGTCGGCGTGTCTTGCCCGCCGGCGGGTGCAGGTTGCCGGTCGGACTGCTGGGCTTCGGCCAGCGCACTGGCGATCTCCTGTTTCATTCGCGCCTGGATGCTCGTCATCAGCGGTGAATCGGCCAGGGCGCCTCCGACACCCGCTTGCGCTCCCTGCGCGCCGGCGGAACCGGCTTGGGTGGCGGCCGAGACCGTCGTGCTGACGACGGCGCTGCCGGCCTGGAACAGCCCACGCACGCCCCAGGCCCCGAGCACCAGCATCAGCACGGTAGCGACGCTCCAGAGGGTAATGCCGTGCAGCATGCCGGCGGAACGCTCGGGCTTCCCGGACAGCCGGCCGGTGAGCAGCCCGCCGAGAAAGTAGGCCAGCAAGGCCGTGAGCAGCAGCCAGACGATCGCGCCGATGCCCATGCCCTGGCCCATCGCGGCCGCGTCCGACGCGTCGGCAATACTGATGCCGATTGCCGATCCCAGCAGGAACATGAGCCATGTCGCGGCCAGTATGAACACCAGCCCGGCGAAGATGGCGCCCCAGCTGATCAGCGGCCGATCTGTCTCGGCCACTGCCTCGTGATGGATGGTTGCCATAGCCGTTCTCCCAGAATGGAAAGGGCTTAAGCAATGCAAGCGACATGCCAGACCGGCCCGGTTGCCCCGGGCAGGCATGGCCGCTGCCCGTCGATCGATTACGACGAAACGGCGCCGGCCAATGCGCCGAGCAGAGCGGCGATTCCCCAGATGACGGCGCCCACGATGACCAGCACGCCGACTATGATGGCTGCCGCGACGGTGCGGTTGGACGTCCGTTGCCCCACCGGATCCCGCGCGTGCTGCTCCAGCAGCCGCAGGTTGCGCATGTTTGCCTTGTAGACGAAGTCGAACAGGTCGCCGGCAAACGGGATCGCGCCGACGAGGGTCTCCAGCAGCACGTTAAACGACATCCTGAGCAACAGTGCCTTCGACGCGCCGAGGCGGCCCGCTTCGACGACGATGTAGCTGGCAACGAGCGCGCCCGCCGCGTCGCCGATGCCGGGAACCAGGCCGATCAGGCCGTCGACGCCTATCCGGTACCCGCCGGGCAGGGGAATCGAATTGTCGAGCAGCCAGGCGATCCGGCGCAGCCGCTTTTCGGCAGCCTCGTCGCTGTCCCCGATCCGGCTTTCATCGTTCCGGTGTGGCGCAATGGATTGTGGCGCTGCCATGTCGGTCCATGTGCAAGCAGCGTGCCACCAGCCGCTCGATTCAGCCGGGCCGGTCGATCCTGTACACTGAAGTCCTGCTTGATCAGCCGCATAGGGAACCCGCCGATGTATCGCTTCGCTCTCCCGTCGATCCTGCTTGGCCTGGCAGCGGCAGGCACAGTCGCCGCCGGCGATTCGCCGACCATAGTCTCGGAGGAGGGGCAGGTGACCGTGCATCCGGTGGAACATGCGAGCTTCGTCCTGGAGGCAGGCGACACGCGAATCGCGCTGGATCCGGTCGGCGGCGGCGACGCGTTCGAGGGCGTGGATCTCGCGCTCGTAACGGACATTCACGGCGATCACTTCGACGGAGAGATGCTGCAGGGACTGGCGGCCGACGGAGCGAGCATCGTCGCGCCCGCCGCGGTCGTGGAACGGATGGAGCCTCAGCTCGCGCGACACGCCACCGTGCTCGGGAATGGCGAAAGGACGACCATCAGCGGCGTGACCATCGAAGCGATTCCGATGTACAACCTGTCGGAGTCTCCGAGACACCCGAAGGGGCGTGGCAACGGCTACGTCCTGGAGGTAT
>DATABW010000423.1:0-11166 GCA_036259375.1 Woeseiaceae bacterium | reverse complement strand
GCAGCCAGCCGGACGTCGTGGTCGCCTGCCACGAGCCCGGACGGCGGGAGACGCTCGGACTGCCGGCTTTCCCGGTCGCAAGCGTCGAGGAGACGATCGAACTGACGCTGAAGCTCGGCCGGCGCACCAACCCGGCCATCCGCTGCGCCGGTGTGGCGCTCAACACGGCCGGCATGCCGGAGGAGGCCGCGCGCGAGCAGCTGGCCGGCGACAGCAAGCGGCTGGGCTTGCCCTGCGCCGATCCCGTGCGCGGCGGCGCGGCCTTCGACGCGCTGGTCGAGGCCTGCCTGGCGTAAACGGCAACGGCCGGTTCCCGCTCCGGCCACAAGGGGGTTTCGTTCGACCGCGCGGCGGCGCTGCGCTAAGATTCGCACCCGCCGTCCGGCGGCGCCGCTGTCTTGCACGCCGCGTACGGCTCATTCCCTGAAAATTCAGTCGAACAGAGCGGGAATCCGCCAGCGTTGACGCTGTCTGTGTGACAGGCGCAGCGCGCGTGAGCGCGCGCCGCGGGACAGGGGGTCGGAAACTCAAGGGCGGGACTGGCGTCCCGATACCAGGTGCTAGCAATGAAAAAACGCATGGCGATTGCCGTCGGTCTCCTGACGGTCGTGTTCGGCGGCATCTTTGCCTGGAAAGCCGTAGGCAATTATTTCATGGGGCAGTACTTCGCGAACTTCCAGCCGCCGCCCGCGACAGTGGCGACGGCACCCGCGGAGCAGCAGCTCTGGCAGCCGCGCATCGAAGCGGTCGGGCAGCTCAGCGCCGTGCGGGGCGTCGACGTCAGCAACGAGGTGCCGGGCACGGTCAGCGAGATTGCATTTTCCTCGGGCGATGCCGTCGAAAAGGGTGCGCTGCTGGTGCAACTGGACGATTCGATCGAACAGGCCGAGCTGCCGGGGCTCATTGCGCAGCTCGAGCTGGCGCAGATGGACGTGGAGCGGACTCGCGGTCTGATCGACCGAAACCTCACCTCCGACGAGGAGCTCGACCAGGCGCGTAGCCAGCTGCAACAGATGGAGTCCGCGGTTGCGGCACTGAAGGCGAACATTGCCAAGAAGGCGGTGCGGGCGCCTTTTGCCGGCACCCTGGGCATTCGCCAGGTCAACCTCGGTGAATACCTGCCGGCGGGAACGCCGATCGTGACCTTGCAGGCGCTCGAGCAGCTTCACGTCGATTTCTCGCTGCCGGAGGAGTTCATCGATGACGTCGCCGCAGGGCAGGAGGTAAACGTCAGCGTCTCGCCGTATCCGGGGCACATCTTCACGGGCGAGCTGCAAGCCGTCTCCGTGAAGATCGACCCGAGCTCGCACAACTTTGCGGCACAGGCGGTGATCGACAATCCCGACGGGCGCTTGCGGCCGGGCATGTTCGCCGACGTGGCGGTGCACGCGGGTGCGCGGCAGGACGTGGTCGCGGTCCCGAAGACGGCGATCAGTTATTCGCTGCATGGCGATGCCGTGTTCGTCGTGGAGAAGTCGGACGCGCCGGAAGGCGAGGAGACGGCGCTGGTCGCCAGGCAGAGATTCGTACGCGTCGGCAGTTCGAACGGCGAGATGGTGTCGGTCGTGCAGGGGATCGAACCCGGCGATGAGGTGGTGACCGCCGGTGCGCAGAAACTGCGCGACGGCATGCCCGTCAATATCAACAACGAACTGGCGCTGGTAACCGAAACGGCCACCAGATGAACGTCACGGGTGTTTTCGTCCGGCGGCCGGTACTCGCGACCGTCGTCAGCCTGCTGATCCTGCTGATGGGGCTCAGGGCCTGGCAGGAGCTCGAGCTCCGGCAGTTTCCGGAAATCGAGCAGACGCAGATCATCATCACGACGTTCTATCCGGGCGCGAACGCCGAGCTGATCCAGGGCTTTATCACCTCACCGATCCAGCGCGCGGTGGCATCCGTCGAGGGCGTCGATTACATCACGTCCGAGAGCCGGCAGAGCTTCAGCACGATCACGGTGAACCTGGATCTCAATTACGACCGTTACCAGGCCTTCACTGAAGTCCAGGCAAAAGTTGCCCAGGTGCGCAACGAATTGCCGGCCTCGGCCGAGGCACCGGTGATCCAGATGGGGCAGACCATGGGCGCCGCGCTCATGTATATCGGGTTCTACAGTGAAGGCGCGATGACCGATGAGCAGGTCACCGATTACCTCATCCGGGTCGTGCAGCCGCAGCTGCAGACGCTGGAGGGCGTAGCCAGCGCCGACGTGCTCGGCGCGCGCACCTTCGCGATGCGTATCTGGCTGAACCCGGTCCGGATGGCGGCGCTGGACGTGACGGCGCTGGATGTTGCCGATGCGCTGCAGGCGAACAACTACCTTGCTGCTGTCGGCGAGACCAAGGGCGAGCTCGTGTCCGTCAACATCGCCGCGGCCACCGACCTGCACGCGCCGGAGGAATTCGCCGACATCGTGCTGCGCGCCGATGACGGCAGCCTGGTGCGGATCCGCGACATCGCCGAGGTCGAGCTCGGCGCCGAATCCTACGATGCATCGGTTCTCTTCACCGGGCGGCGCGCCGTCTACATCGGCATAAGTCCGGTGCCGGGGGCGAATCCGCTGGACGCCGCCGCGCTCGTGCATCAGCAAATGGCGCAGGTGATCGACAACCTTCCCGCCGGGTTGGAGGGGCAGGTGGTTTACGACGGCACGGAATACATCGAGAACTCGGTCGAGGAAGTGATCGAGACGGTGGCCGAGGCCGGCCTCATCGTGGTCGTCGTCATCTTCCTGTTCCTGGGGTCGCTGCGCGCGGTCGCCATACCCGTGGTGACCATTCCGCTGTCCCTGATCGGCGCGATGTTCGTGATGTTGTCGCTCGGGTACTCGATAAACGTTCTCACGTTGCTGGCCATGGTCCTCGCTATCGGCCTGGTCGTCGACGATGCCATCGTCGTTGTGGAGAACATCCACCGGCATATCGAGGAGGGCCTGAGCCCGTTCGATGCGGCGGTAAAGGGCGCGCGCGAGATTGCCGGGCCCGTGGTTGCAATGTCTCTGACGCTGGCGGCCGTGTATGCGCCGATCGGCTTTCTCGGCGGTCTCACCGGCAACCTGTTCCAGGAGTTTGCGTTCACGCTGGCTGCGGCCGTTCTCATTTCCGGCGTGGTCGCGCTGACACTCTCCCCGATGATGTGCTCGAAGCTCCTGCAGCCGATAGAGCAGGAAGGCAAGCTGGCGCAGCGGCTGGATCGCACGTTCGAGCGCCTGAAGGGCTGGTACCAGCGCAAGCTGCACGGGGCGCTGGACACTCGCCCGGTCGTGCTCGTGGTTGCCGCCGTCGTGTTCGTGAGCTGCTTTTTCCTCTACACCAGTGCCCAGCAGGAACTCGCGCCCATGGAGGACCAGGGTTTCGTGTTCGTCAACGCGACGGGTCCGCAGAATGCGACGCACGAGTACATGCAGCGGTATGCGCGGGAAATCGACTCGGTGCTGAAGAGTTTTCCGGAGCTGGAAGGCTACTTCATGATCAACGGTATGGGCACGGTCAACAACCTCATCGCTGGCATGATCCTCGAGCCCTGGAACGAGCGCGGGCGGTCGCAGCTCGAGGTGCAGCCGCTGGTGCAGGAGAAGCTGTCGCAAATCGCGGGTGTCGAAGCGGTGGCGATCAACTTTCCGTCGCTGCCCGGTTCGTCGGGCCTGCCCGTTCAGTTCGTGATCAATACGACGGAACCGTACGCGGAACTCTACCAGTACACGCAGGAGTTGCTGCAGGCGGCACAGAACAGCGGGCTGTTCATCTTCGTCGACACAAACCTGACGTTCGACCAACCGCAAATCCAGGTCCAGGTGAACCGTGACAAGGCCGCGGAGCTTGGTATCGACATGGCGGACATCGGTCGTTCACTGTCGACCCTGCTCGGCGGCGGGTTCGTGAACCGTTTCAACCTGGAGGGACGCGCGTATGAAGTGATTCCGCAGGTGGCAGACCGGTTCCGGCGCGACGGCAGCCAGCTCAACCAGTACTACATTCGCGCCGAGGGCGGCCAGATGGTGCCGCTGTCGACCGTCGTGCAGCTGACACAGGACGTGCAGCCTAACCGGCTCACCCAGTTCCAGCAGCTCAATTCCGCGGACATCCAGGGCGTGACGTTGCCGAACGTGACCCTGGGCGATGCGCTCGGCTTCCTGGAGGCCAAGGCCGCGGAGATCCTGCCGCCCGGCTATAGCGTCAACTACGCAGGGGAGTCGCGGCAATTCATCGAGGAAGGCAGCGCGCTGCTCCTGACGTTCCTGTTCGCGCTGATCGTGATTTACCTCGTGCTCGCCGCACAGTTCGAGAGCTTCCGCGATCCGCTGATCATCCTGATTTCCGTGCCGATGTCGATCTGCGGCGCATTGATCCCGCTTACTCTCGGGCTCGCGACCGTCAATATCTTTACGCAGATCGGGCTGGTGACGCTCATTGGACTGATCTCCAAGCACGGCATCCTCATGGTCGAGTTCGCGAACAAGCTGCAGGCCGAGCAGGGACTCGACCGCCGCGCCGCGATCGAGGAAGCGGCCGCCATCCGCCTGCGCCCCATTCTCATGACGACCGCCGCCATCGTGCTGGGGGTGCTGCCGCTCATCCTGGCGACCGGCGCGGGTGCCGAAAGCCGCTTCTCGATCGGCCTGGTCGTCGCGACCGGCATGGCCATCGGCACGGCCTTCACCCTCTTCGTCGTCCCGGCGATCTACACCCTGATGGCCGGGGTCGGACCTCGGCAAATATCTGTCGGACAAGAGAAAACGACCTAAGAACAGCGGAATTCTTCGCTTAATCCGTCGATTTCGGGGGCCTTTTTGAACGATGTCGGCGGGGCGGGGCCCCTATGGCTCGATGGCGTGTGGCCTCCACAACCAATGTGCGTGGAGGCAAAAATCGCCGGACTCCCCGGTTAAGCCCGTTGCAGAGGCATGCGCGAGACGTCTGAATGGGCGCTTCCGGTCCCGAGGTCTTCAGGTGAGGCAAAACACATGCCGCGGGCGAATCGCGTGTACTGCCGGGGAGCCGTGTGGCACCTGACGCATCGCTGTCACCAGAGAGCGTTCCTCTTAAGGTTCGCGCGCGACCGGCGCCGCTGGCGCCACTGGCTGTTCGAAGCCAGGCGGCGGTACGGCCTGTGCGTGTTGAATTACATCGTCACGTCGAATCATATTCATCTATTGGTCGCGGATAGAGGTGAACGTGAAATTGCCGCTTCGATGCGGCTGATCGCCAGCCAGACCGCCCAGGAATACAACCGGCGCAAAGGAAGGAACGGCGCGTTCTGGGAAGATCGTTACCATGCAACCGCGGTGCAAACGGGTGATCATTTGATCCGGTGTTTGAGCTATATCGATCTGAACATGGTGCGAGCAGGCGCCGTACGGCATCCCGCGGAATGGAATGACAGCGGCTTTCACGAAATCCAGAAGCCGCCGCCAAGAAAGCGGATCATCGATCACGAGCGGCTGGGCGAGCTGGTCGAGATTCGCGACTTCGAGGCGCTGAGAATCGCTCACTTGAGTTGGGTAAATGAGGCGCTGGACCGGCCGCAGCGCCAGCCGATCTGGACGGAAAGCGTGGCGGTCGGCGACGAACACTTCCTCTGCCGATTCAAGCAGGACCTCGGGATCGGTGCCCGGTACCGGCGGATCAGGCGCGCCGGCAATCTCACGTGCCTGCACGAGGCAGGTAGCAGCTATCGCCCGTTTTCGGCCCCAAAAACCTGCGATTAAGCGTCGAATCTGGACTTCTTCGGCACCTTTTCCGCATTGTATCCAACAGCTTACGTTGGTCCGACCCCCAAGCCGCGCTCGATCAGGAGGGGTTCGACGCTGGGCTCGCGGCCGGCGAATTCCCGGTACAGGAGGGCCGGGTCCTCGGTGTTGCCTCGCGAGAGGATCATTTCACGGAAGCGCTGGCCGTTTTCGCGGGTCAGGCCGCCGTTGTCCACGAACCAGTACCAGGCGTCGTGATCCAGCACCTCGCCCCACAGGTAGGAGTAATAGCCGGCGGCGTATCCGCCTTCGAAGATGTGCGCGAAGTAGGTGCTGCGGTAGCGCGGCGGCACCGTCTCGAGGTCCACCTCGAAGCGCTCCAGCGCCGCGTCCTCGAACTCCTGCACGTTCTGCCGCGGCCCGTCCGAGGGCAGCGTGTGCCACGCCATGTCGACCAGCGCGGCCGCCAGGAACTCGGTCGTGTCGTAGCCCTGGTTGAACGTCCGGCTGTTCTGGATCTTTTCGACGAGCGACTGCGGCATAGGCTCGCCGGTCTCGTAGTGTTTCGCATAATTCGCGAGGACAGCAGGCTCGAGCGCCCAGTGCTCGTTGAACTGCGACGGGAACTCGACGAAATCCCGCGGCACGTTGGTGCCGGCGAGGCTCGGGTACTTCACGTCGGAGAACATCCCGTGCAGCGCGTGCCCGAACTCATGGAACATCGTCTCGACGTTGTCGTAAGTGAGCAACGCCGGCTGGCCCGGAGCGGGCTTGGTGAAGTTCGTCACGTTGTAGATCACGGGTCGCGTTTCGAGCAAACCCGCCTGCGAGACGAAGGCGCTCATCCAGGCGCCGCCGGATTTATTGTCGCGCTTGAAGTAATCCGCGTAGAACAAGGCCAGTGGCTCGCCGTCGGCATCGAACACCTCGAACACCCGGACGTCCGGGTGATAAACGGGAATGTCCTCCCGCTCCTTGAAAGTGAGTCCATACAGCCGGTTTGCAGCATAGAAGACGCCGTCCTCGAGCACGCGATTCATTTCGAAATACGGCTTGATCTGCGACTCGTCGAGATCGTATTCGGCGCGGCGGACCTGTTCCGCGTAGTAGCCCCAGTCGTGCGCCGCCAGCTCGAAGTCGCCGCCCTCGCGATCGATGATCTCCTGCATCCTGGCCGCTTCCGCGCGCGCCTTCGCCGTGGCCGCCGGAACGATGTCCGTCAGGAGGTCAATTGCGTTCTCGGGCGTCTTGGCCATGCGTTCGACGAGCACGTAATCGGCATAGGTCGGAAACCCGAGCAGCCTCGCCTGGTGGGCGCGTATCTCCACGAGCCGCTGGATCAGCTCGCGCGTGTCGTAGGGGCCAGGCCGGTCGGTGCGATGTTCGGAAGCCGCCAGCAGCTTCGCCCGCAGCTCGCGATTGGAGAGCGAATCCAATGCCGGCTGCTGGGTCGTATTCTGCAAGGTGAGAAGCCATGAGTCCTCGAGCCCGCGCGCTTCCGCGGCCTGCGCCGCAGCGCCGATCTCCGTCTCGCTCATCCCATCGAGCAGGGAGACATCGTCGATGACCACGGCGGCGGCCTTGGTTCCCTCGAGCAGCCGGTTCTGGAACTCGGTCGTGAGCGTCGATTCTTCCTTGTTCAAGGCTTTCAGCGTCTCCTTGTCGGCGTCGGACAGCTCTGCGCCGGCACGAATGAAATCGGTATGGATCTCCTTCAACAAGCGCTGTTGTTCGGGATCGAGGTCCAGTTCGGCACGCTGCTCGTAGAGCGCATCGACGCGTTCGAATAGCGCCTCGTTCAGGTAAATGGCGTCGCGGTGGGCAGCGAGTTTCGGCGCCATCTCCTTCTGCACCTGCTGCAATGTGTCGTTCGTATTCGCCTGCACGACGGCGTTGAAGACCCGCAGCGTCCGGTTCAGCAGCGCGCCGCTGTGCTCGAGCGCTTCCACGGTGTTGGCGAAGGTGGGCGGCTCCTCGATGGATGCTATCGCCTCGATCTCGGCCAGCTCTCGCCGCATCCCTTCTTCGATCGCCGGCTGGAAGTGCTCGTCTTCGATCCGGTCGAAGCGCGGTGCGTGGTAGGGCAGCTCGCTGACCGTGAAGAACGGGTTGCCGGCCGAACTAGCGGCAGCGGCGTCGGCACCGCTGGATGCTTCATCCGCGGGATCGGCCGATGGTTCTGAACAGCCGGCGAAGCCGAGTACGGCCATAACGAGGATTATGCGCGTCAATTGCATTATGTGGTTTCCTTTAGGATCGCATGCCGACGGGGCAGCGGGTGCCATCAGCAGCCTGACTGGCGCTGCCGGAGATGGACGCTAGTGTATCGCAGCGGCCGTGCACCGTCCCGCAAGGGCAACCCGGGTGCTCAGAACCTCGCCCAGGCGCGCACCGGGAAGGAACCCATGCCCTTGACTCGCGCGGGCGTGGCGGTGAATTCGAAGCCCGCCGACGGCAGTTGCTCCAGTCCGCAGAGGTGCTCGACGATCGGAATGCCCGCGGCGAGCAGGATCGTGTGTACCGGGCGTTCACCGCCTCGCGTGTCGTCCACGTTCAGTGAATCGATGCCGACCAGGACGGCGCCGGCATCGCGCAGCCATTCGGCGGCCGCGGCGGTGAGGAACGGGTGTCCTTCGAAATAGCGCTCGCTGCGCCAGTGCACGTCCCATCCCGTGTGGACCAGAACCGCCTTGCGGGCCACGTCCGTGGACGTAAACGCTTCCGGTCCGATGGCTCGCTCTGCCGCTGTTTCTGCATGGATCACCACGCCGTCCAGGGCTGCAATCGACTCGAGCGGGAGCGCCGCGATGTCGGCGCCGTGGGCAAATCGGTGAAAGGGGCTGTCGATGTACGTACCGGTATTCGCCGTCATTGTAACCTTCCCGATTTGGAACTCCGTGCCGGGCGCGTACTTCTCCCGGGATTGCAAGTGGCTCAGGTAGTCGCAGATGATCGGCGCCGGCAGGCCCTTGTAGGTCACCATGCCGTCTTCGATCGTATGACCGAGATCGACGAGGCGGGTCGCGCTCACCGGTCCCATCCGGTCCAGCCGGGGCCGCGCACCACGCGACCGGGCGTCGCGCCGGTGTGCTCGCCGTCTCGCAGCACCTGGACGCCATTGACGAATACCGCATCGACGCCGGTCGCGAACTGCTGCGGATCGTCGTAGGTGGCGTGGTCGCGAATTTTTTCAGGGTCGAACAGCACGATGTCGGCGTAGCATCCCTTGTCCAGGCAGCCGCGACCTTGCAGCTTCCAGTTCGCGGCCGGCAGCCCGGTCAGGCGATGGATTGCCTGCTCCAGCGGCATCAGGCTCCGCTCCCGCACGTAGTGGCCGAGAAAGCGCGCGAAGTTGCCGTAGGCGCGCGGGTGCGTACTGGACTGGAGAAACACGCCTTCCGGTGCCGAGGCTTCCGCGTCCGAGCCCAGGCTGACCCACGGCTGGCTCAGCCCCAGTTCCACGTTTTCCTCGCTCATCAGGAAATAGGCCGTGTCGACCCGGGAGTCGTCCTCGATGATCAGGTCGATCATCGTGTCCTCTACCGACGTGCCGCGCATCCCGGCCACCTCTGCCAGCGTCTTGCCCGTCAGCGGTTTCAATTCCGCATTCCTGAAACCGATCAACAAAACGCGATCAGCGCCGCCCGCGAGCAGCCGCAGGTTTTCCCATTCGTCGCTGGGTTCGCTCATCTCCGCGATGACCCTTGCGCGAGTTCCCGGATCCTTCAATCGCTGCATCATGGCATCGTGCCCGCCGTCCTGGACCCATGGCGGAAGCCCGGCCGTCAACCCCGTCGCGCCCGCCGTATAGGCGTACATATTGGCGCTGATCGCAACGCCTGCCTCGCGGGCGGCTTCGATCTTCGCAATGGCCTCGGCCATCTTGGGCCAGTTCCTCTCACCGGCGGCTTTGAGATGATAAATCTCGACGCGCTCACCAGTGGCGCGACCGACGGCGATCGCCTCGTCGATGGCTTCGAGCAGCCGGTTGGCTTCGCTGCGCATGTGCGTGATGTAACCGCCGCCGAATTCCGCCGCTGCCTGCGACAGCGCGATCAGCTCCGCCGTGCTTGCAAAGAAAGCCGGCGGGTAGATGAGCGATGAACCGACACCGAGTGCTCCTTCGCGCATCGCCGTGCGCACCAGCTCCTGCATCCGCGCGAGCTCCTCCGCATCGGGCGAAACGTCGGCCTCTCCCAATTCGTGGATGCGGACGGTCGTGGCGCCGACGAAGGAGGCGACATTGGGGGTGATCCCGCGCTCCACGAGATATTCCAGGTATTCGCCGAGCGTGGTCCATCGGATCTCGTAGCGAATGTCGCCCTGGCGCTGTTGCTCAGCGGCCTTCATGGCGGCATTGAGCGGTCCCATGGACCAGCCCTCGCCGAAGATCTCCAGCGTCACACCCTGCCTGGTGTCGCTCATTGCGCGGCCGTCGGCGATCAGGGATTCGGTCGACCAGCTCAAGACATTGATGAAGCCGGGCGCGACGGCGAGGCCCTGCGCATCGATCACGGTCGCTGCCGATGCATTTGAGCCGCGCGGCAGCAATGCGGCGATGCGGTCGCCGCTGATGGCGACGTCCACCCGCTCGGGCAGGGCGCCGCTCCCGTCATAGACAAGGCCGTTTTCGATCAGGAGATCGTAGGTTTCGGGCACACGGTCCGGTGAGGCCGCCGGCGTGCAGCCGACGAGCAGAGCCGCCGATGCGGCAGCGACCATCAGTTTCATGAATTCCCCCGCGAACGCCACATTTGCGCCCGCAGTATCGCACGCTACGCGAAATCGGCAATCGCCCGGAGAAACGCGGCAGTGCCGCGCGGGAAGTACGTCCGCAGCCTGGATCGGGACGGAGCTGCTACACGCGTGGAGACGTCTGGATGTAGGGCACGCTGTAGCGCTTCGGGCACTTGATGATGCCCTCGAATACGCGCAGTGTGCGGCGCGCGCACTCCTGCCAGCCCAGGGCCTGCGCCCGTTTGAGGCCGCGCTCGCGCATCGACGCGCGCAGGCGTTCGCTGGAGGTCACTTCCAGCATCGCCTCGGCGATGTCGCCTTCGTCCATGGGATTCACCAGGCGTGCGGCGCCCCCGGCCAACTCCGGGCTCGCGCAGGTATTCGGCACGATGGCCGGGCAACCGCTGGAGAGCGCCTCCAGGATCGAGATGCCAAAGCTGTCGCAGGATGTGGCAACAACGACGCACTGGGCGGCCTGGTAGGCGAGGTGAATCCGGTCGTTGGGGATGAAGCCGGTGAAGTACACGTCCTGCAGTTCGCGATCGCTGAACCCGTGCTGTCGCAGGAATGCTTCGATACCGCTTCCGGCAAAAACCAGTGGGAGCGAGCCGCCGCGTTCACGGTAGGCGAGCCACGAGCGCACCAGCCGTGGCGTGTTCACGCCGGGGTAGCTGCGCATCCGCCGGTTCGCGCCTTCGTGAACGCGCGCCAGCGTCAGGATGTAGTCGTCAGGCAGGCCG
>DATABW010000422.1:0-3843 GCA_036259375.1 Woeseiaceae bacterium | reverse complement strand
GCATCCGTGTCGTCACCATCGCACCCGGCATCTTCATGACTCCGATGATGGCCGGCCTTCCTGAAGAAGTGCAGGCGTCGCTGGGCGCGCACGTGCCTTTCCCGCCGCGCCTCGGCAGACCCGAGGAGTACGCCGATCTCGTCGCCGCGATCTACGGCAACCCGATGATTAACGGCGAAACCATCCGCCTCGACGGCGCCATCCGCATGCAACCCAAGTAGGAATCCGTCTCACGGCGATCGGATCGGCGGCGCCGACACGCGCGCGAGACCGGCTCCTACATGCCTGAATAATTCGGGCCGCCGCCGCCTTCCGGCACTTCCCAGACGATGTTCTGCTTCGGGTCCTTGATGTCGCAGGTCTTGCAGTGCACGCAGTTCTGAGCGTTGATCCGGAACTGCGGCTGCCCGCCGTCGGTGACGACTTCGTAGACGCCCGCCGGGCAGTACCGTTGAGCCGGCTCGTCGTACACGGGCAGGTTGTAGGCGATGGGGATAGACGAATCCTTCAGGCGCAGGTGCGACGGCTGGTCTTCCTCGTGATTGGTATTCGACAGGAACACGGATCCGAGTCGGTCGAAGCTCAGGATGCCGTCCGGTTTCGGGTACTCGAGCTTCGGCGCAGCCTCCGCCTTCTGCAGTGATTCGTGATCCGGTTCCCGGTTATGCAGCGTGAACGGCAGCCGACCGCGAAACAGGTTCTGGTCGATCCAGGTGAAGGCGCCGCCGAGGAAGGTGCCGAAACGGTGCAGGCCGGGGCTGAAGTTTCGCCCTCGGTGCAAGTCGTCGTAGACCCAGGATTCCCGCACGGCCGTTTCGTAAGGCGCCAGTTCGCCGCCGCCGGCCTCGTCTTGCGCGAGCGCCGCCTGTACGGCTTCCGCGGCCAGCATGCCGGTCTTGATCGCAGTGTGGGCCCCCTTGATCTTGACGACGTCCAGGAACCCCGCATCGCAGCCGACGAGCAGGCCGCCGGGGAAGGTGAGCTTCGGCAACGACTGGAGACCGCCCTTGTTGACCGCGCGCGATCCGTACTGCGTCCGCGTGCCGCCCTCCAGGTAGTGGCGAATGCGCGGATGGCGTTTCCAGCGCTGGAACTCCTCGAACGGCGCAAGGTGCGGGTTGCGATAATTGAGGGCGACGATCAGGCCGAGATAGACGCGATTGTCCGAGGCATGATAGAGAAAGCCGCCGCCGTCGGTGTGGTTGTCGAGCGGCCAGCCGAGCGTGTGCACGACCAGCCCCTCCTCGTGCCGCGCCGGATCGATTTCCCAGATCTCCTTCAGGCCTATGCCGTAGTGCGGCGGATCCGAATCCGCACGCAGGTCGAAGCGGTCCACGAGTTGCCGCGCGAGATTGCCGCGGCAACCTTCGGCAAAGATGGTGTACTTGCCGAGCAATTCGTAACCCGGCTGGAAATTCGACTTGCGCTCGCCGTTCCGGTCCACACCGAGATCGCTGGTTACCACGCCCCGCACACGGCCGTCGCCGTCGTAGAGGACCTCGGCGGCTGCGAAGCCGGGGAACACGTTCACCCCCAGCGCCTCGGCCTGTTCGGCCAGCCACTGGCACAGCCTCCCCAGGCTGATGATGTAGTTGCCGCGATTGTGCAGGGGACGCGGCACGAAAAAGTCAGGCACCTTCGAAGACTTCCCGGCGCCGGTGAGGTAGTGGACCTCGTCACGCGTTACGGCGGTGGTGACGGGCGCGCCGCGCTCTTTCCAGTCGGGGAACAGCTCGTCCAGTCCGCGGGGTTCGAAGACATTGCCGGACAGGATGTGCGCCCCGATCTCGGAGCCCTTTTCGACCACGACGACGTTCAGTTCCCGGCCCTCGGCTTGCGCGAGCTGCCCCAGCCGGCACGCCGCGGCAAGACCGCTCGGTCCGCCACCGACGATGACGACATCAAATTCCATGGATTCCCGTTCGATTGCGTCGTGCATGGCCCTTCCCTCAGTGAGCGACAGTCTAACAGAGCAGTGCGGCGCTTCTGCCCGCCTCTGCAGCGCGCGTGCTGACATCACCGTGTTCGGCGCGCTAATCTTGCGCGGTTTTTTGCCTGCACCCGCTCGAGGGAAGAGCCGAACCTGCCGATGAACATCAATACCGCCTGGCGCAAGCGGATCGACGACCTCGGCCTGGAAGAGGATGCCGCGCAGCTTGCCGTGGTGGACGTGCTGCAGGCGCTGCAGGAGCAGCTGGAGCAACAGCCCTCTCTCCTGCAGCGGGCGGCCGGCATCCTGAGCCCGTCCCTTCGGCCGGAAACGCCACGCGGCATCTACCTTTGGGGCGGCGTGGGCCGGGGCAAGACACTGCTGATGGACGTATTCTTCGATACGCTCGCGAGGACGGATAAGCGTCGTGTTCACTTCCACCGCTTCATGAATGACGTGCACGAGCGCCTCGGCGAGCTCCGCGATGTCGCCGATCCACTCGACCGGGTTGCCGGCGATCTCGCCCGCGGCGCGCGCGTGTTGTGCTTCGACGAATTCTTCGTCAGCGATATCGGCGATGCCATGCTGCTGGCCGGGTTACTGGAAGGCCTGTTCCGGCGTGACGCGGTCCTCGTGGCGACGTCGAACTCGGCGCCGGCGGATCTTTATCGCGACGGCCTGCAGCGGGCGAGATTCCTGCCCGCCATCGACCTGCTGAAACGTCACACGCGGGTGCTGCACCTGGAAGGTGACGTCGATTATCGCCTGCGGCTGCTGCGGCGAGCCGGCACGTTTCTCACGCCGGTGGGCGAGGAAGCCGACGTGACGCTTGACCGCTATTTCCATGACATCGCTTCCGCGTCGGTCGAGGACGGGGCGTCCATCGAGGTCGCCGGCCGCGAAATCCGCACGCGCAAACGGGCAAAAGGCGTCGCCTGGTTCGACTTCGCAGAGCTCTGCGGCGGCCCTCGCAGCGCCGTCGATTACATCGAGATTGCGCGCCGCTACCAGACGGTGATCCTCTCAGGCGTGCCGGTACTGACCGCGGATGACGAGAACGCCGCGCGGCGCTTCATCAGCCTCGTCGACGAGTTCTACGACCGGCGCGTCAAGCTGATCATGTCGGCCGCGGAGAAGATCGAGTCGATTTACCAGGGCAACAAGCTGTCATTCGAGTTCCAGCGCACGCTGAGCCGCCTCCTGGAAATGCAATCCCCCGATTACCTGCACGCCGCCCATCTGTCGTAGCCTCAGGGTTCATCGATTTGAGCCAGCTCACCCGCTTATGAACGAGCAACTCGTCCTGGAAGATTTCCTGCCTCACCGGCTTTCCGTACTCTCGAACATCGTGAGCAGCACGCTTGCCGGCCTGTTCGGCCGCCACTACGATCTCGGGATTCCCGAGTGGCGCGTGATCGCAGTGCTCGGCCGTTGTTCCGGTCTGTCGGCCGTCGCAGTGGCCGAGCGCACGCTGATGGACAAGGTCGCCGTGAGCCGCGCCGTATCGAAACTCCTGAAGAGCGGCCGGGTCGAGCGCCGCACTGACGACGGCGACCGCCGCCGCTCGATCCTCACCCTCACCGACGCCGGCCGCGCGGTGCACCGTCAAATCGCGCCGCTTGCGCTCCAGTTCGAACGGGACCTGCTGCACGGGCTGGACCCGGACGAGGTCCGGGTGCTGGACCTGCTGACCGAACGCCTCCTCGCCCGCGCCCGCCGGATCGGATCCCCCGACCGCCAGCCGTGATCCGCTCAGGAGTCGACCAACCTCCTCCTCCGCCACCGGTTTGCGCTCTTCATGTCCGTCGAGCGAAGGCGAAAATCGAGTCGTTGCAGGCGAATCTGAGCTTCGCGCGGGGTACCGCGCGCGCTCCGCCGGTGGCCGAGCTCACCTACCATGAAAGTGGTAGCGG
>DATABW010000421.1:0-2077 GCA_036259375.1 Woeseiaceae bacterium | reverse complement strand
CGTGGCGCGGCTGACGGGGGACGATTTCATGCGGTTGTCTGTCGGGATTCTTGGAAGCGGGCGTCCACACGCGAACGCCGGCGCGGACGGCCCTACGACCGCCGCGCGCGTCATCACCGCGCGAGTGTCGCCCGTATTATGGGCTCCTGCAAGGCAGAATCAGCCGGAGGAGCGCGTCAGGGGAGGCGTGTCAGGGGCGCCGTTCCTGACGCTCGCGCCGCTCGTGCCAACGATCGGCCGTCAGCGCTTCCAGTGCGGAGAAGTAGTCGCGGTTGGGTGCCGAGGTCAGGTCCGCCGGATCCTCTATCCGGCGGATGCGGGTCGCCAGGACCGACCCGATTGCGCGGATTGCATCCTGGCGGCTGAGCCCGTTGTCGCGAAGCCTCACGAACGCGGCCTTGACCGGCGTCACGCGTTCCGCAAGTTGCGTCTCGATGATCTCGTGCACTTTCGCATGCACTTCGAGCGAGCCGCCGTAGCCGCCCTCGCGCTCGTAGTACTGTTCGATCAGCCGCTTCCGCTCCTCTTCGTCGAGCGCCAGCCACGCCCGTGGATCGGGCGGATTGTCCGGGTGGTATTCCATACGCCGCTCAGCGGTTCACGAGCTTGTTGAAATTGCTGCGTTCGCCGCTTTCGGTGCGCTCCTGGTAGATGAAATCGAGACCGCTCTCGTCGAACTTGCGGAAGAACTCGTCCCAGGAGATCTCCTCCAGATCGTCGTCGCCGCTGTAGCCAGGGAAGTCGAGCCGCAGGATGCCGGGATCGTCGCCGCCGCCGGTGCGCTTCACGCGGCTCGGCCGCGCATTACGCTCCTCGGCCCATCTCCGGATGGTGTCGTGATTGTCCGTGCGCTTGGTGCTGTGGGTTTCAGCCATCGTTCCACTCCAGTCGGTATACTGCACTTTGCAGCTGCAAAATCCATGCCACGGAGCGTCCGCGGTGTGGCCTGAACGCGGCTCGAACCCGCGCAGTACCGCCACTCGACCGCTGAATCTATTACAAAGGACTGGCACATATTGCCGGGCCGCTGTTGCAGCAACGGAACCGAAGGCGCGTGCCACGCCCCGGCGTGTCGATCCGCCCGCCTCCCGATCGACTCAGCAACAGGTGCTTGCTCCGCTGCTCATCGCGGAGCCATGATGCCTGCGGAAAGGAGCCGCGATGAAATACCTCTGCCTTGCCTGGGAAGAAGAAGCGACACTGGCGGCGCTGTCGCGCGAGCAATGGGACGTGCTGCGCCGCGAAACGCTCGAGTACGTCGAATCCCTCCGCGAGAGCGGCCATCTCCTCACGGCAGAACCCTTGCAAAGTGCTCGCAACGGCGTTGCACTTCGCCGGCGCGGCGGCTCGCTGTCGGTTACGGACGGGCCGTTCACCGAGACCAAGGAGCAAGTCGGCGGCATTTTCCTGATCGAGGCCACCGACCTGAACGAGGCCATCCAGGTCGCCTCCCGCTGGCCGTCCGTTGCCATCGGCGCCGTCGAGGTACGGCCGGTCGAACCGGGACTGCCGGAAGAAAGCCGGTACGGAACCTCACCGCGGTAGGCCCCTGCGAAGCCAGGCGCGGAATGGAACTTGCAACGCCGCGTCCGCGATGAACGAGAAGGTCCGGCTGCGGCGCGTACTCTCGACTCCCCGCCTGACCCTCTATGGACTCGGGACGATACTCGGGGCCGGGATCTACGTGCTGGTCGGCGAGGTGGCCGGCAAGGCAGGGATGGCGGCGCCCATCGCGTATCTCATCGCGGCCGGGATTGCGCTGCTCTCGGGACTGACCTTCGCGGAGATGGCCGCCCGCCATCCGGTCAGCGCGGGCGAAGCCGCCTACGTCGACGAAGCGTTTTCACTATCCTGGCTGACGATCGCAGTCGGATGGACGGTCGTGTTCACCGGGGTGGTCTCCGCCGCGACGCTGATCAGCGGCTTCGTCGGCTACCTGGCCGTGTTCATCGACCTGCCCGGCTTCCTGGTGATCACCGTCCTCGCCCTCGCGATGGGAGCCCTGGCGGCCTCGGGCGTGGGCGTCTCGGCCACGGCCGCTGCGGTAATCACCGTCGTCGAAGCACTGGGCCTGCTG
>DATABW010000420.1:0-2937 GCA_036259375.1 Woeseiaceae bacterium | reverse complement strand
CGATCAAGAAAAAGATCAAGAAGGCGCTGACGTACCCGGCGGCTGTGCTGGTAGTCGCTTTTGTGGTCACAGTAATTCTGCTGATTTTTGTGATCCCAGCTTTCGAGGATCTGTTCAAAGGTTTCGGTGCGGATTTGCCGTCGTTTACGCGCATGGTGATCGACCTTTCGGTGTTCGTGCGGACGCAGGGTTGGATACTCGCAATGATGCTCGGAGCGGCCGTTACTGCTTTTTTCTATTTCAAGAAACGTTCGCGGGCGATGCGCCAGTTCCTGGATCGTATGGCGCTCAAAACGCCCGTCATTGGTCCGATCCTGCAGAAGGCGGCTATCGCTCGCTATGCGCGGACGCTGTCCACTATGTTCAGCGCAGGCGTGCCGCTGGTTGAGGCGCTGGATTCGGTTTCCGGCGCCACCGGCAACATCGTGTACGAGGAAGGCGTGCTCCGGATGAAGGACGAGGTCGCAACCGGTCAGCGCCTGCAACAGGCAATGGAGAACACCGATTTGTTCCCCAACATGGTGATCCAGATGATCGCCGTCGGCGAAGAGTCCGGCTCACTGGATGAGATGTCCGCGAAAGTGGCCGATTTTTACGAAGAAGACGTCGACAACGCCGTCGACAACCTCAGCAGCCTTCTGGAACCGATGATCATGGCGATCCTCGGCGTCCTCGTCGGCGGGCTCGTGGTTGCGATGTACCTGCCGATCTTCAAGATGGGTGCGGTGATCTGACGATCGACAGCACGGTTTCCGTGCAAGGGCCGCTTAGCCGCCGGGTCGCCCGTAAGACGGGCTCCTGCAAGGAGCGGCGGGGATGATGTACGACGCATTGGCGGGCTCGCCGCTGTTGTTCATCGGCGCCGTCTTTCTCGTGTCGCTCCTTGTTGGCAGTTTTCTGAACGTCGTCATTCACCGGCTGCCGATCATGATGGAGCGGGAGTGGCGCGCCCAGTGCGCCGAGCTCGCCAACGCGCCGGCGGCGGATATTCCCGAAGGCCGTTTCGACCTGGTCGCCCCACGCTCCCGGTGCCCGTCGTGCAGCGCGCCCATCACGGCCGCGCAAAACATTCCCGTGCTGAGCTACCTCGTGCTGCGCGGGCGGTGTGCGCACTGCAAGAGCCGGATCTCGCCCCGCTACCCCGCGGTTGAACTCGCCACGGCCGTACTGGCCGCGATTGCGGCCTGGCGCTTCGGAGTCGGCTGGGAGTCCGCCGCCGCGGTACTCCTGACGTTTGCCCTGGTGGCCATCAGCGCAATCGACATCGATCACCAGATCATCCCCGATTCCATTTCCCTGCCGCTCCTGTGGACCGGCCTGTTCCTGAGCCTGTGGCATCCCGTACAGGGTTCCGAAGTCCTGTTCATCGACCCCAAGAGCAGCATCGTCGGCGCGCTCGCGGGTTACCTGAGCCTGTGGTCCGTCTATCATCTGTTTCGCCTGCTCACCGGCAAGGAAGGCATGGGATACGGTGATTTCAAGCTGCTCGGGGCGCTCGGCGCCTGGCTCGGTTGGCAGATGCTGCCGCTGATCATCCTGCTGTCGGCGCTCGTCGGTGCGCTCGTCGGGCTGGCGCTCATCGCGTTCCGCCGCCACGATCGCAACGTACCGATCCCCTTCGGCCCGTATCTTGCCGCGGCCGGTTGGGTGGCGCTGGTCTGGGGAGAGCAGATCGTCGACTGGTATCTCGGTTACGCGAGCGTATGATGCGCCCGCTCCGAATCGGCCTGACCGGCGGCATCGCCAGCGGGAAGTCCGCCGTCGCCGACCTGTTCGCGGCCAAGGGCGTGCCGATCATCGACACCGACGTCATCGCGCGTGACATCGTGGAGCCGGGCCGGCCCGCGCTGCGAGAGATCGAGCAGGCATTCGGGCCCGGGATTCTCGATGAGGAAGGGCGCCTACGGCGGCGCCGCCTGCGTGATGTGGTTTTCCGGGACGATAAGCGGCGCGAAGAGCTGGAAGCAATCCTGCATCCGCGCATTCGGGAGGAGGCGGAAGCCCGCGCGGCGGCCGCCGGCGGCGCCTACCAGGTTATCGTCGTCCCCCTGCTCGCCGAATCGCCGATGAAGGCGATGATGGACCGCATCCTGGTGGTTGACTGCAGCGAGGAAACGCAGCTTGCGCGCCTGCTGAGGCGTGACGCCGAAAGTGAGGTGCAGGCACGCCGCATGATCGCCGCACAGGCCAGTCGGGAAGATCGCCTCGCCATCGCCGATGACGTCGTGGACAATGACGGCACGCTGGAAGCCACCGCCAAACAGGTGGATGAGCTCCATTGCAAGTACCTCGAGCTCGCCCGATCGTAGCGCGACTGTCGCAAATGACAGTCATTTGCCCTCGCCAGAGGGCTGGCGCAGAATACCGGCATGGCAAGAGCAGCCTCCCGGATAGAAGCACCCGACGCCGAAACACGACAGGTGCAGTACGAACAGCCCCTGAGCGAGCGCATGCGCACCTTCATGCGCCTGGAATTCCTCTATCAGCAGCTCCTTTACAACTGCGAATTGGAAGCCGACTGGGCAACCCGCGCAGCCACCTCCTGCCTGCTCGACATCGTCGCGATCCTGATGCGAGGCGATGTGCGGAGCGACGTCTACAAGGAACTCGACCGGCAGATAGCGTCCTTGCAGCGATACAAGAGCGAGCCGGCGGTCGACTCGAAGCGCCTCGATGCGCTGGTGCATAACCTCGTCGACAGCCGCAACGGTGTCAACGCCATCGGTCCGCAGTTCCTGCAGCCGCTGAAGGACTGCGACTTCCTGAATGCAATCAAGCACCGCAGCGGGATTCCGGGCGGCACCTGCGAGTTCGACCTTCCCGTATACAGCCATTGGCTGCGCTACCCGCACGAACGCCGCGCGCGCGATCTCGCAGAGTGGGTGAACGTGATCCGGCCGGTGTGCGATGCCGTGGTCGAGTTACTGTGGCTGATCC
>DATABW010000419.1:0-4225 GCA_036259375.1 Woeseiaceae bacterium | reverse complement strand
TTTCGTTCGTCGAGAAGCCGGACAAGAAGACCGCGGTCAAGCTGCTCGAGACCAACCGTTTTTTCTGGAACAGCGGCATCTTCCTGTTCCGCGCCGACACGTTCCTTGACGAGCTGACGACGTTCGCGCCCGACATCGTGGAGGCCTGCCGGAAGAGCATCGAGGCCGCGGCCAGGGACACGGATTTCCTGCGGCCGGACGCGGAAGCGTTTCGCGCGAGCCCCTCCGATTCGATCGACTACGCCGTCATGGAAAAGACCGAGCGCGCGGCGATGGTGCCGCTCACCGCCGGCTGGAGCGACGTCGGCTCCTGGAGCGCGCTGCACGACGTCAGCCCGCAGGACGAACACGGCAACAGCGTCACCGGCGACGTCGTCATGCACGATTGCCAGCAGAGCTACATCCGCGGCCAGAGCCGGCTCGTCGCGGCCGTGGGGCTCGAGAACATCGTGGTCGTCGAGGACAAGGATGCCGTGCTGGTCGCGCGCAAGGACAAGTCGCAGGATGTGAAGCACCTGGTCGACGAGCTGAAGCGCCAGGGCCGCGAAGAGACCAAACTGCACCGGCAGGTGTTCCGCCCCTGGGGCAGCTACGATTCCATCGACAGTGCCGACGGGTTCCAGGTGAAGCGCCTGATCGTGAACCCAGGCGCCGTGCTGTCGCTGCAGAAGCACGCGCAACGCGCCGAGCACTGGGTCGTCGTGCGCGGTACCGCGCGCATCACGCGCGACGACGAGGAATTCGACCTGGCCGTAAACGAATCGACGTACATCCCGATCGGCACCGTGCACCGCATCGCCAACCCCGGGAACGAGCCGGTGCACATCATCGAAGTGCAATGCGGCGATTACCTGGGCGAAGACGACATCGTGCGCCTCGAAGACAACTACGGGCGGCAGGGCACCAACACGTAAACCCGCCTAAGCCGCGCGGCGCTACAGGAAACTGAGTTGCGGGCGATCTGTGCGGCGAACCTGAGGGAATAGCGTATTCAGCGCTTGCGCCGCAACCCCAGCCCAAGTAAGACGAGGCCCAGCAGCGCCAGTGTCGAAGGCTCGGGGACGCTCACCGGATTCTCGAGTACGTCAGGCACCACTTCCTCCGTAATGCCCGCATAACGCACCCTTTCCTGCGAGAAGTTATAGAAACCAAAAGACCCGTTGCTGAACGCTCCGGAGATGCTGAACTGTTGAACGTCGTCGACGAAAACTTCGATCAGAGTCGAGGTAAACACGACGTCGAAAAGGTAGCTGGTATGGTCGGACCAACCGGTCGATCCGAGTGTCGCCGCCCGCTCCAGGAACTCCACATTTCCGTCGTGATCCCACGGATCCGTTCCAGTACAAGTGCCGCAAGTGTTGATCGAGCCGGTAACCCGGGAAATGGACATTCCCGCCTCCCAACCCGCCTGCGTTCCCTGCTTCCAGTCGACCATTATGTAGTCGGTGACCGAGTTCAGCCCGAACAGGTCGCCGTCGTTGTATCCAAGGACAAAGCCAAAAAAGTCGTCATCCGAGGTGGTCTGTACCTCAATTGAGCCGGAAAGGGCGGTGCCCTGGCTGTCCACGTTGTTGAAGAAAACGGTCGGCGCGCTGTTCAGCGTCTGCAATACCGAATCGTTCGGCTCGGGATCGCTTTGCAGGATCCAGTTGCCCCCGCCATCTACCTGCCAATCGGAAAGGTCGACCGGCACGGCGCCGGCAGGACTCGCGGACAGGAACACTGCGATGGTGAGGGCGCCAGTGGCGAAGCTCGAGGAAAAGTGGCGCATAAGCGGATTCCCTTTTTATTCTCGTTCTATTCAGGACATTGGGAGAGCAGGAATGCAAAACGTGTGCCGCCCCGTGAATTCAAAGATTTAAGAGCTGCCGGGCTGCAGTCTGTAAGAAAAACCGACGCCACGGGACATCGCGCCGGCGCACGTGTGCTCCCGGCCGCTCTTTGGACAAAAAACGTCTACCAGGCCGGCGGGGGCGGAACCTGCGGACTGCAATCTGCGATAATCGGTGCGCCAACCCGACCCAGGCCTGCACCAACAAGGACAATCCCCCACCCATGCCCCTGAACATCGAATGCTTCAAAGCCTACGACATCCGTGGGCAGATCCCGAACCAGCTCAACGTCGACATCGCCTACCGCATCGGCAACGCGGCGGTCGAATTCCTGAGCGCCGAGACGATCGTGCTGGGCCGCGACATCCGCCTGACCAGCACCGAATTCGCCGACGCCGTTTCCGCGGGGGTTCGCGAGGCGGGCGCCGACGTGCTCGACATCGGCCTCGGCGGCACCGAGATGGTCTATTTCGCCACGGGGGAGCTCGAAGCCGACGGCGGCATCATGGTGACGGCGAGCCACAATCCCGCCGACTACAACGGGCTCAAACTCGTGCGCCGGCAGGCGCGGCCGATCAGCGGCGACACCGGGCTCAAGGACATCCGCGTGCTCGCCGAGCGCGACCAGCGGTTGCAGGCGGCTTCCGCCGGCGAGCGGAGGGAAGTCGACATCGGAGGGCGTTACATCGAGCGGCTCTTGTCGTTCATCGAGCTGCCGAGCCTGTCCAGGCTGAAGATCGTCACCAACGCCGGTAACGGCGGCGCCGGGCTGACGCTCGACCGGCTGGAGCCGCACCTGCCGTTCGAGTTCGTCAAGGTGTATCACGACGCGGATGGACACTTTCCGAACGGCGTGCCGAACCCGATGCTGACGGAGAATCGCAAACCCACGATCGACGCGATCGTGGAGAGCAAAGCGGATTTCGGGATTGCGTGGGACGGGGACTTCGACCGCTGCTTTTTCTTCGACGAGAAAGGGCGGTTCATCGAAGGCTATTACATCGTGGGCCTGCTCGCGCAATCGCAGCTCGAGGCGCAGGGGAGCGGGGCGATCGTCTACGACCCGCGGCTCACCTGGAACACCATCGAGATCGCCCAGCAGTTCGGCGGCCGGCCCGTGCAGAGCAAGTCCGGCCATTCGTTCATGAAGGAAACGATGCGCACCGAAGACGCGCTCTACGGCGGCGAGATGAGTGCGCACCACTACTTCCGTGATTTCTTCTACGCCGACAGCGGCATGATTCCGTGGCTGCTGGTCGCGCAACTCGTTTCCACGCGCGACGCGTCGCTGTCGGAGATGGTCGACGACCGCATGGAGAAATTTCCCGCGAGCGGCGAGATCAACCGCAAGGTGGCCGACTCGGAGCTCGCGATCCGGACCATTCGCGACCGTTACGCGCCGGACTCTCAGTCGATCGACGAGACCGACGGCGTGAGTCTCGAATTCGAGCAGTGGCGGTTCAATCTGCGGTCGTCGAACACCGAGCCCGTGATCCGGCTGAACGTCGAGAGCCGCGGCGACAAGGAATTGATGCAGGAAAAAGTGTGGGAGATCCTGGCGCTGCTGGACGAGATGGACTGATCGTGCCCTGAGTCACCGGCAGGCGGCCGGTCGCCGGTGAGACGGCTTCTGCAGGTTCGATTTGCATCCAGGAGCCCGTCTCACGGGCGACTCACCCGCAAAAAAATGCGCACGCGCGCCTGCGGCACCGGTTATGCAGATCAACGAAATTGCCGCCATCGGCTACGCCATCGCGATGATCCTGTTCGCGATCCTGACGGCGCTGCTCCTCAGCCGCTGGAAGAACAGCCCCCAGTCGCCGCTGATGGCGCTTGCGGCCGGCGCCTGCGTCGTCTGGGGCGCGGTTCTCGCACTGCAGAGCCTCGGCTACATCGGCGCCACCCTCACCACCGTGCTGATCGAGTTGCTGCGCTACCTCGCCTGGCTGATCGCGCTGCTCGCGATCCTGCGCGCGATCGATCCCTCCCGGCTGGCCGAGCGCATTGCCTCGCGCTACGGCGCCGTCGTACTCGCCTGCGCCGCGCTGCCGTTCGCCTGGTACGTGCTCCGCTCGGACGATCCGCCACCATTGGTCGCGATCGTCGGCTGCGGGTTCCTGCTGACCATCCTGATCCTGAGCGCCGTCGAGCAGATCTGGCGCAACTCGCCGGTCGATGCGCGATCGGGGCTCAGCTATTTCTGCATCGCCATCGTTGGCATTTTCGTTTTCGATCTCGTGCCGTTCGTGCTGGTGATCTCGGGCGCGACGAGCGAGCGCGAATACTGGGCCGCGCGCGGATTCGTGAACGGCATGTTCGTGGTGCCGCTCTCCGTCGGCATCTGGCGCACGTTCCGGTTGTCATTCGACGTGCAGTTTCCACGGCAGATCGTC
>DATABW010000418.1:0-4972 GCA_036259375.1 Woeseiaceae bacterium | reverse complement strand
GCGCCGGGAAATATAGGGCAAGCCCTTCGTCGAGCAGCCGACCCTCGGCATCGTGAAACCGGCTGAAGGTCGCGTGCCGCGGCGCCGGGACCTGGCCGAGCATCCGCTCGGCGATCTCCGGCACGGCTTCGCCGGAGATCGCGGAGCGGATGCTCGGCCAGGTCCCGGCGCCGCGGCACGCGACCTTCAGCCGGTTTCACGATGCCGAGGGTCGGCTGCTCGACGAAGGGCTTGCCCTCTATTTCCCGGCGCCCTGCTCGTTTACCGGGGAGGCGGTGCTCGAGCTCCAGGGGCATGGCGGGCCCGTGGTCGTGGCGGATCTCGTCGAGGCGGTGGTGCGGCTGGGCGCCCGGCGAGCAGAACCCGGCGAGTTTTCCAGGCGCGCTTTCCTGAACGAACGGCTGGACCTGACGCAGGCGGAAGCGATCGCCGATCTCGTGGCGAGCGGCTCGTCGCAAGCGGCACGCGCTGCGTTGCGTTCGCTTTCGGGTGCGTTCTCCGAGGCCGTGGACGCGCTGGCCGACCGGCTCGTGCGGCTGCGGATGCACGTGGAAGCGGCGATCGATTTTCCGGAGGAAGAAATCGATTTCCTCTCGGACGAAGCGCTGCTGGAGAGGCTCCGCGAATGCGCGCGGGCGTTCCGGGCGCTACTCGACCAGGCGACGGTCGGCCGGGTGCTGACGGACGGCTACCGCCTCGTCATCGTCGGCCGGCCGAACGCCGGCAAGTCGAGCCTGATGAACCGCTTGAGCGGCGAGGAAACGGCCATTGTCACCGAGCTCGCGGGCACGACGCGCGATATTCTGCGCGAGCGCATCGACATCGACGGTCTCATTGTCGAACTGGTCGACACCGCCGGCTTGCGCAGCGATCCGGACCGCATCGAGGCCGAAGGCATCCGGCGGGCCCGGGAGGCGCTCAGGTCGGCGGACGCCGTGCTCTGGATCGCGGACGCGAGCGAAGGCCGTGAGGAAGGCGCGGATCCGGGCGATGACCTGCCGCGCGACGTACCCGTTGTCCGGGTGCAAAACAAGGTCGACCTCACCGGCGAGGCCGCGGGACGCCGTCCGGGCGAGCCGCCTGCGGTTTCAATTTCCGCCCGCACGGGAGCCGGTATCGACGCACTGAAGGAGCTGGTCAAGGAGCTGGCGGGGTACCGCGATACCGGCGAGGGCGCCTTCACGGCAAGGCAGCGGCACGTCGAGGCGCTCGAGCGAGCGCAGGCGCACTTCCTCGGAGGGTGCGAAGCGCTCGAGCGGACTCGGGCAGGGGAACTGCTGGCGGAGGAACTCAGATACGCACAGCAGGCGCTCGGGGAAATCACCGGCGAGTTCACGAGCGACGACCTGCTGGGGCGCATCTTCTCCGAATTCTGCATCGGCAAATAAAGGTGACCCGCGTCACACGTGGCCTGAAAGCCACACATTTATTCCGCGGATTTGTGACTCCCGTCGCGACAGGGACACAGGACCTGGCAGTAGGCTGCCGTCTCTTGGGCAGTTGCCATGGGGCAACAAGGAGTCAGCTATGTGGCGTTCAGTGATGTTCCTCGCAGCGTTCTCGGTTTCGGGAGCGGCTTATGCCGAGGGTTTTGATTACAGCTTCGTCGAAGGATCGTACGGGCAGGTCGATTTTGACGGCGTAGACGGCGACGGCATGGGGATCGGCGGGTCGTTCGCCCTCACCGACAGCTTTCACGTCTTCGGCGGTTACGAGACCGGCGATTTCGACGGCGGAGTGGATCTCAACGCGCTGGAGCTCGGCGTCGGCTACAACATGCCGGTTACGGATGTCGTCGACTTCGTCGCGTCGTTGTCTTATGTATCGGCCGAGGCTGAAGTGACCGTTCCAGGACTCGGTTCGATTTCGGCGGACGAAAACGGTTACGGACTGGGCGTCGGCCTCCGCGGCATGGCCACCCCGCAGCTCGAGCTGAACGGCGGTATCGAGTACGTTGATCTCGACAGCGGCAGCGACACGGGATTTGGTGCGGGCTTCCTGTACCACTTTTCCGAGAGCCTCGCCGTCGGCCTGTCCGGCGACTGGGCGGACGACGTCAACACCTATGCGCTGAACGGGCGCTTCTCGTTCGGTCAATAAGAAGCGTTACAACAAGAAACACTGAACCCCGCCTATACGGCGGGGTTTTTTTTTGGCCTACCCCAGCAGCCCCTCACGCCGGTACAGCCGTGCACAGACGAAGGCCAGGAGGGCGCCGATCAGGAGCGTGCTGGCGACGGAAATCAGCACGTGCAGCGCGTTCAACGGCTCGTTCTTGATCAGCCCGACCAGCAGCAGGTGCTGCGAGAGGCTCGGGATGAGCATCAGCTCCGCGCTGGGCCGGACCATCAGGATACTGACAATCAGGATCGGCATGGTGGGTGCCAGCAGCACGATGCTTACCCAGGTCTGCGCCTCCTTGTAGCTCTTGGTGAACGAGGCGACCAACGTCATCAATGTCGAGCCGACCAGCGCGAAAGGCAACAGCAACAGGAACGCCAGCGCGATGACGCCCGGCCCGAAATTCGGCGTCATCCCCAGCTTCTCGAGCGGCATGAATTTCAGCACGAAATGAAAGGACAGCAGGCAGATCGCAAGCGACACCGCCATGAACAGGCAAGCCGCCAGGATTTTTCCGACAATGAGCCGGTCACGTGACACGGGTAACGTGAGCAGCGGTTCGAGCGAGCCGCGCTCGCGCTCGCCCGCGGTGCTGTCGATGGCGAGATTCATGCCTCCCGAGAGCAACGCGAACAGGAAAAAATAGCTCATCATGCCGAGGAGCAGGGCCGAACGGCCCGTGGGCGTGGAGACGTCGATCCGGTCGACGTTGATCGGCTGGATGACTGCCGGCGCGACGCCGCGCGCCAGCAGGCGCATCATCGCCAGCTCCTGCCCGTACGCTTCGAGGGCGCTGCCGGCGCGCCGCGCCTTGCGATCGGATTGCCTGTCCGCCTGGTCGGTGATGATCTCGACTTTCGCCGGCGTGCCGGCTGCCAGCTCCTCGCCGAACGCTTCCGGTATCACGATCACGACGTCATCCTCGCCGGCGCGCACCGCTTGCAGCGCCGCTGCCCGGCTGGCCCGCGTCTCGTCGACGAGAATGTTCCGGCTCTCCAGGTAGGCCTTCAGGTGCGGCGCGTGTTCCATACCTACGACCGGAATGTCGAGCGCCTCGCTGGCATCGCTGATCGACTCCTTCAGGGAGAGTGTGATAGCAAAGCCGAAAATCAGCGGGCCGAAAAGCGGACCCAGCAACAGCGCCGACATCAGGGTGCGCCGGTCGCGGAAGTTGTCGATCACTTCCTTCAGGAAAACGACGCGCAGGGTCCGGAACATCAGCCCGGGACCCGCTGGATGGCCTTGACGAACGCTTCCTCGAGATCCTCGCAGCCGGTCCGGCTCCGGATGCCGTCGGGAGTGTCGTTCAAAGCGACCTGGCCCGCGGCGATGATCACGATCTCGTCACAGAGCGCCGCCACCTCCTGCATGACGTGGCTGGAGAAGAGCACGCATTTGCCTTCGGCTTTGAGCTGGCGCACCACGTCCCGTAACGCGCGCGTCGCCATGACGTCTAGCCCGCTGCTCGGCTCGTCGAGCAGCACGTTCTGCGGACCGTGTACGAGCGCGCGCGCGAGTGCCACCTTGATGCGCTGTCCATGGGAGAACCCCTTGGTGCGCCGATCGGCAAAATCGTCGATGCCGAGCTGACGCACGACCCGCTCGACCTTCTCTCCTACCCGGTCATCCGTGATTCCCTGCAGCCGTGCGTAATAGGCGATGTTTTCGCGGGCGGTCAGGTGCGGGTAAAGTCCGGCGCCGTGCGGCAACGTGCCGATGCGCCGCCGCGCCTCGAGGCTTTCCGATTGCACGTCGATCCCGTCAACGGTGGCAGTGCCGGCATCCGGCTTCAGCACGGTGTAGAGCACCCGTAGCGTCGTGGATTTGCCGGCGCCGTTCGGACCGAGCAGGCCCGTGATGCGCCCGTCGCGCGCTTCGAAGCTCACTCCGCGCACCGCCTTGACCGTTCCGAAATACTTGTGGAGGTCGTCAACCCGGATCACGGCGCCGGCCCGGTGAAATCCAGGAAAAAGGGCATCGCGAACTGCCGCTGGAGACAGGTTTCGTCCATGCCCTCGAAGGACGCGCTGTCGACGAACTTGGCCATGATCTGCGGAATACAGGAGCGCGTAAGCTGGCCGTGTCCCTGGTGCGTGCCCGTGAGCAGCCGTTTATTGCTCATCTCGATCGCGGCGAGCTCGGCGAAGCGCGGGGGTGTAATCGGGTCGGCGCTGCCGGAGAGCAGCAGCACCGGCGCGTCCGTCGCCAGCGGCTCGCGAAGGTTCGGGTCCAGCACGCCGCGAGGCCAGACGCCGCAGATCGCTTTCAATGCCTCCAGCTGCAGCGGGCCGATGTAGGTGGATTCGAGGTCTTCGCGGCTGACGTTCTCGCGCCGGAAGAATGGCGCGTCTTCCGTGCAGACCACGGCGTTGTGCATGCCGATGCTCAAGGATTCGGCCAGCGAGCGGGCGCTCATCAGGTACTGCGCGGCGATAGGCCGGTAGTTCTCGCCGAACGCTTCGTGAATCAGGAGCGGCATCAATGCGACGGTGTTCGGGTGATAACTCAGGATGCGCAGCGCGCCGGCCAACTCGGCGCTGCCGAAGGAGAAGCGTTCTTCATGCCCGGTGACGGGGTCCGGCACCTCGATGCTCACGGGCCCCGCGGTGAGCCGGTCCTTGAGCCTGCGGAATTCGTCACCAATACGCGGAAATCGCTCGGCACAGGATGCACTTTCGGCGCAGCGCGCGAAGATCGTCTCCAGTGCCCTTTGCGCCTCGATTGCTATCGCCGGTCCCAGGGCGACCTGCGGTGGCACGACGCCATCGAGAATGACCGTGCGAGTAGCGTCGGGATACTGCCGCGCGTAGTGCTGCGCTACGCGCGTGCCGTAGGAAATCCCGTACAGGTT
>DATABW010000417.1:0-5177 GCA_036259375.1 Woeseiaceae bacterium | reverse complement strand
CGAGCTCGGACAGGAACGCGATGCGAACTGGCGGCGTTATCTCGACCGCCTCGCGGCCGCGGGTTATGCTCGCGAGGATGAATAGACCGCCGGGAAACGATTCCGATTCACATCCGGGGCAGGCCGGCACGGTGGATTTCGGTTTCGAGAAGGTAGCGAAGAACGACAAGAGCCGCCGCGTCCGGGAGGTATTCGATTCCGTCGCCGACCGCTACGACCTGATGAACGACCTGATGTCAGGCGGGCTGCACCGGCTGTGGAAGCGGTTCACCATCGAGCAGGCGGGCGTACGGCCGGGGCACTCCGTCCTGGATCTTGCGGGCGGCACCGGGGACCTGGCGCTCGCCTTCGCGCGGCAGGTTGGCGAGCGTGGGCAGGTCGTGCTGGCGGATATCAACGCCGGCATGCTCGAGCGCGGCCGCCGGCGTTTGATCGACGCGGGGGTGGCGGGCAAGTTTTCCGTTGCGCAGGTCGACGCGGAGGCATTGCCGTTCGCGGACGGCAGCTTCGATTGCGTGACGATCGCTTTCGGGCTCCGCAACGTCACCGACAAGCAGCGCGCATTGGGATCGATCTGCCGTGTGCTGAAACCGGGCGGCAAGGCGCTGATCCTGGAGTTCTCGAAACCGGTCGACCTGCTGAAGCCGGCCTACGACTTCTATTCGTTCAACGTGCTGCCGAGGCTCGGGCGGCTGGTGGCGCGCGACGAAGCGAGCTATCGCTACCTGGCCGAGTCCATCCGTATGCACCCGGACCAGCAGGCGCTGCTCGGCATGATGAACGCGGCCGGCTTCGAACGCTGCCGTTATCACAACCTTGCCGGCGGCATCGTCGCATTGCACCTCGGCTGGCGGATCTGAGGCGAAGGATTCCCATGGACGCTCTCGAAAACCTGCTGCGGCCCCTGACGCGGCTGATCAACCGGCGAATCGCCATGACGACGCCCGCTCGCGAACTGTGCGAGGAGTTGCAGGGCAGCGTAGTTGCGGTGAGGGTCCGCAATACCGCGTTGGCGATGTACGTGCGCGTGGAGGAGAACGAACTGTCGCTGCTCGGCTCGTTCGACGAGGTGCCGGACGCCGCGATTACGGGCTCGCTGCTGACGCTCGCGCGGCTCGGGAGCGAATCAGGGGAAGCCGCGGTGCGCGATGGCTCGCTGGAGCTCACGGGCGACGCCGAGGTCGCGCGCTCGTTCCAGCGGCTGCTTCGATACGGCAGACCGGACGTCGAGGAGGAGCTCTCCGGGCTTTTCGGCGACGTCGCGGCGCACGAGATCGGCGAGTTCGCGCGGCGCGTCGGCCGCTGGGGCCAGGAAGCACGCGCGACGATGCGGCGAAATCTGTCGGAATACCTGCAGGAGGAAAGCCGTGCATTGCCGACGCGCTACGAGGTCGAGGAGTTCCGACATCGCGTTGATGCGCTCCGGGATGACGCGGCGCGTCTCGACGCGCGCCTGAAGCGGCTCGAGTCGCTCGCCGGCACCGACACCGGCTGACCGACCGTGTTCTGGCGCCAGGCGACATGGCGGAGGCTGTTCCGCATCCAGCGCGTGCTGGTCCGCCACGGACTCGACGACGTCATTGCCGCCACGCATTTCCTCCGTCCATTACGCTACCTGTTCTATTTCGTGCCGCGGTCGGTCGACCGCTCGGCGCCGCTCGGGGTGCGGATCCGGCTGGCACTCGAGGAGCTCGGCCCCATCTTCGTCAAGTTCGGTCAGGCCGTCTCGACCCGGCGCGACCTGCTGCCGCCGGATATCGCGGACGAACTCGCCAAGCTGCAGGACCGGGTGCCGCCGTTTCCCGCGGCGGTGGCGATCGGGATTCTCGATCGCGCCTACGGCCGCCCGGTCACGGAGGTTTTCGAGCGCTTCGATCGGGAGCCTTTCGCCGCGGCGTCGATCGCGCAGGTGCACACCGCGTCCCTTCCCGGCGGCCAGGAAGTCATCGTCAAGCTGCTGAGGCCGGGCGTGCGCGAACTGATCGAAGAGGACCTGACGGTGCTGTACGCCCTGGCAGAGCTCGGGGACCGGTACTGGCGCGAGGCCCGGCGATTCCGGCCGCTCGAGCTGGTGGCCGAGTACGAGAAGACGATCATCGACGAGCTGGACCTCATGAGGGAAGGCGCCAATGCGACCCAGCTCAAGCGTAACTTCGCGGGCTCGGACCTGCTCTACGTGCCAGAGGTGTACTGGGAATTCTGCCGCCCCGAGGTACTGGTGCAGGAGCGCATCTACGGCATCCCGATCAGCGACATGCAGGCGTTGCGGGAAGCCGGCACCGACATCGAACGGCTGGCGGAAAACGGCGTGGAGATCTTTTTCACGCAGGTCTTCCGGCACAATTTTTTTCACGCCGACATGCACCCCGGAAATATTTTCGTGCAGGTCGACGATCCGGAGCATCCGAAGTACGCGGCCGTGGACTTCGGCATCGTCGGTTCCCTGAGTACCGAGGACAAGAAATACCTGGCCGGTAACTTCATGGCCTTCTTCGATCGCGACTACCGACAGATTGCGAAACTGCACCTCGATTCCGGCTGGGTGCCGCCCGATACCCGCATCGACGAGCTCGAATCGACCGTGCGCACGGTTTGCGAGCCGATCTTCAGCAAGCCGCTCGAGGAGATCTCGTTTGCGCAGGTGATCTCCCGGCTGTTCGAAGCGGCTCGCCGATTCAACGTCGAGATCCAGCCGCAATTGCTGTTGCTGCAGAAAACGCTGGTGAACGTGGAGGGACTGGGCCGCGAGCTCTACCCACGGCTGGATCTCTGGCAAACGGCCCGGCCGGTATTGAGACGGTGGATGGACGAGCAGGTCGGCCCACGCGCCGTGCTGCAGGGCATTCGAGAGAACCTGCCGCAGCTGAACGAGGCGCTGCGCGAATTCCCCGGCGCGGTTCGGCTGCTTTCTGAGCAGGCGTCGAAAGGTCACCTGCGGTTCGAGGTGCGCGGGCGGGAGCTCGAGCGCATCGATCGCGGACTTCGCGCCGCGCGGCGCCAGCGATTCTGGCTGGCGACCGGTTTCACCGGTTTCCTGTCCGGCGTAGTGGCGTTGAGCGTCGCCGAAGCGCCGGTTCCCGGCTGGCTGCTGCTGATTGCCGGCGCTGCGGCCCTCCTGGCCGGCCGACCGGGACGCGGAACGGGGGATGCGCTGTAGAGCGCGCGTTCCGGGTTACGCGGGGCTCCCGGCCTCCATCAACTCCTTCAGCCGCCCCCGATCTTTCATAAAGATGTAATTACGGTGCCGGACACCGGGGCGCACGTAGTCGAAGCGATCGAAGGCCGTGTAGTGCTGGTAGCTGCCTCGCGTGTTGCGCAGCAGGCTGTCGTGATCGGCGCGATCGACGTGAAAGAAAACGCCGTCATAGCCGAGGCCGACGAGGAAGTGGAAAAGCGCGCCGTGCCTCGCTTGCTCATCGTGGCATTCGAACAACAAGATCGGCCCGTCCTCGCGCAATATTCTCTCGGCGCCGCGAAAGACCTCCAGCTCGTGGCCCTCGACATCGCACTTCATGAAGCGGATCGGCTCGTGGGCGGTTTCTTCGAAGAAGCTGTCGAGCGTCGTCACCGGGACCTCGATTTCCTCGAGGCCGCCCCCGGGCGCGTGGTGAAAGCTCGCCTGTCCCGAGCCCGCGATGGTCCTGTGCATCCTCAAAACTCCCGGGCGCGACGACACGCCCCGGTTCACCACCCGCAGGTTCTCGAGACCGAAGCTCACGGCGAGGGCTTGCAGGTGCGGCCCCAGTTCCGGCTGCGCCTCGAACGCGTACACCGTCCCCGACGGACCCGCCAGCCGCGAAAGGTAATAGGCGAACACGCCCACGTTCGCGCCGATGTCGACCAGCGTTCCCCCTTCCAGCGGTAAGTCGAGCAGGAAGCGGATGCTCGGCGCCTCCGATTTATAGCGGCAGCGCAGGAAGCGGTGCCGCATGTGCAGTTTTTCAGTCAAGCTCAGGCTCATGCGGAGGATGATGCACGATGCCTTGAAGGCAGCGCCACAGGGATTGTTACCATTCGTCATCATAGCGAGGAGTGACCCGTGTCCGATGCGCAGCCCCACAGGACGATCCGGAGTTTCGTTCGCCGCGAAGGGCGGATGACGGTAGCGCAGGAGCGGGCGTTCGAGCGGCTGTGGGAGCGCTTCGGGATCGACTTCGTAGCGGCGCCCCTGGCGCTCGATGCCGTCTTCGGCAGGGGCGCGCCGCGCGTGCTGGAGATCGGCTTCGGAAACGGCGAGACGCTGGTGCAGCAGGCCCGTGAAGATCCGGCACTGGATTTTGTCGGGGTGGAGGTCCACCGGCCGGGTATTGGTCACTGTCTTCTCGCAGCAGAGAAAGCCGACCTGCGGAATTTCAGGGTGATCGCCCACGATGCGGTAGAGGTGTTGCGGGAGCAGATCCCGCCGGGATCGCTGCAGCGTATCAACCTGTATTTTCCCGACCCCTGGCCCAAGAAGCGGCACCACAAGCGCCGCTTGCTGCAGCCGGCTTTCCTCGAACTGGTTTCGAACCGGCTGGCGCCCGGCGGCACGTTGCGCGTGGCTACGGACTGGCAGGACTATGCCGAGCACATTGACGAGGTGGTAGCCGGCAGCGGCGGCTTGCACGTCGTCGAGCGGCGAGAGCACCACGGTGACCGGCCGCTGGAGCGTCCGGTCACGAAGTTCGAGCGCCGCGGTCTCGGCCGTGGGCACCGGATCGTGGACTGGTGCATTGCGCGCCGCGATGAATCGTAGTTCCGCTCTTGCGCATTCGTCTCGATGATCTATAAATAAGGGACCAGACTCTCAAGGGCAGACACGTCGGGGTAGCATCATGACTATCGAGGATCCGGTGATCGGACGCTGGTATCGCCATCCGGACGGAAGGCTGTTCGAGGTAGTCGCCGTGGACGAGGAGGACGCGACGGTCGAGCTCCAGCACTTCGACGGAACGCTGGACGAGGTCGACTTCGACACCTGGACCGGCATGCTGATCGAGTCCGTCGGCGCCCCGGAAGACTGGTCGGGCTCACTGGATATGGACCCGGAGGACTACTCCGGCGCTTCCACCGGCGAGCTGCCGCTTGGCTGGCACGATCCGCTCGGGTTTCTCGACCAGGCCGAATAACCGCCACGACCGCGAAATGCGGCATCGCCCGGCAGGCGGGCTCCTACTGGTCTCTACCCGGGCTATAGC
>DATABW010000416.1:0-3813 GCA_036259375.1 Woeseiaceae bacterium | reverse complement strand
ATGGCGCCCGCGGCGTCGCGGGCGACCAGCAGGCAGCGCTGGTCGGGCAGCCGGTCCCGAAAGTGGCCTTGGTCGTGCCGGACTCAATCCCCGCCTGCCCGACCAGCGCTGCCTGCTGGTCGCCCGCGACGCCGCGGATCGGGAGCGCCAGGCCCAGCACGGATTCCTCGGTCGTTCCGAATTCCGCGGCGCAGTCCTTCACCTCCGGCAGCATGGACGCCGGTATCTTCAGGATCCGCAGCAGTTCCTCGTCCCATTTCTGTGTATGGATGTTGAACAGCATCGTGCGGCATGCGTTGCTGGCATCCGTCGCGTGCACGCGGCCGTTCGTCAGGCGCCAGCCGAGGAAAGAGTCGACCGTGCCGAACGCCAGGCGCCCCTTGTCTGCCAGGCGGCGGGCGCCGTCCACGTTTGTCAGGATCCAGGCGAGCTTCGTCGCCGAGAAGTACGGGTCGATCAGCAAGCCGGTCCTCTCGGTCACCGTCCGCTCGATGCCGTCGCTCCGGAGCTTGCGGCAGTACTCGGCCGTCCGCCGGTCCTGCCACACGATCGCGGGGTAGACACAGCGGCCGCTCTCGCGGTCCCAGACGAGGGTGGTCTCCCGCTGGTTGGTGATGCCGATGCCGGCAAAATCCGCCGAGCCGAGGCCGCTCTCGGCAATCGCGCGCCGCGCCACGTCGACGGTTGTGCCCCAGATCAGCTCCGGGTCGTGCTCCACCCAACCGGGCTGCGGGTAACTTTGCGCAAACTCCCGCTGCGCGGCCGCCACCGGCTGCAAGCGGCGATCGAACACGACGGCCCGGCTGCTGCTCGTGCCCTGGTCGATGCCGAGCAGGTAGTCAGCCACCGGCCGAACCCTTGTCGAGCGAGTACAGCGGTTTCGCGATGCGCATGCGCTTGCCGGCTTCTTCCGGGAGGTCGCCCTTCGGTTGGGCGGCCGTCAACTCCTCCAGCGCGCGCAGGACGAACTCCGGCCAGGCGCTGACCCGGCGCGTCTCGAGGTCGACGTGCAGGTTCATCCATTCGGCAGTGGCGGCAAGGTAGTTCTCTTCGGCGTGATACATGCGCTGGAATTGGTGCACGCGTTTCTGGTCGTAGGCGAGGACCTGCGATTCGATGCGGTACGGCTGCGCTTCCGTCAGTTCCTGGCGATACGTAACGTGGCATTCGACGGCGAAGGTCGTCCCGCCGGTTTCGCGGATGTAATCGTCCGTGACGCCGACGCGCGCCAGGAGATCGTCCACCGCCTTGTCGAACGCCAGCACGTAATAGGCGACGTTCATGTGGCCGTTGATGTCGATCCACTCCGGCCGCACGAGGCCTTCGTGTATCGCGAAACCCTCCTTTGCCGGGCCGCTCACGCTCAGTCTTCCGCCAGTTCGGGGCGGTCGCGAAAATAGTCGAGCGCACCCGGATTGGCGAGCGCGTCGGTGTTCTTCACCTGTCGTCCATGGATGACGGCGCGCACGGCCAGCTCGACGATCTTGCCGCTGATGGTCCGCGGGATGTCGGGCACCGCGACAATCCTGGACGGCACGTGGCGCGGCGTCGTGTTGTCGCGGATGACTTTGCGGATTTTGGCGCGCAGTTCTTCGTCCAGCGTGATCCCGGGCCGCAGCACGACGAAAAGGACGACGCGCACGTCCCCGTCCCTGTCCTGGCCGACGGCGATGCTTTCGAGCACCTCGTCGAGTTTTTCGACCTGCCGGTAGATTTCCGACGTGCCGATGCGGACGCCGCCGGGATTCAACACCGCGTCCGAGCGGCCGTGCACGATCATGCCGCCGCTGTCTGTGATCTCGGCGTAGTCGCCGTGCGCCCAGACGCCCGGGAAGCGCTCGAAGTAGGCGGCGCGGTACTTCGCCTTTTCGGGATCGTTCCAGAAGCCGACCGGCATCGACGGGAACGCCTGCGTACAGACCAGCTCGCCGGCTTCGCCGGTCACGGGCTCCCCCTCGTCGTTGAAGATTTCCACGGCCATGCCCAGCCCCAGGCACTGCAGCTCCCCGCGGCGTACGGGCAGCATCGGGTTGCCGCCGGCGAAGCAGCTGATGATGTCCGTGCCGCCGGTGATCGATGAGAGTTGCACGTCCCCTTTGACGGCGTTGTAGACGAAGTCGAAGCTGGCCGGCGCGAGCGGCGAGCCGGTCGAGAGGACGGTCTTCAGCGATGGCAGGTCGAACTCCTCGCCCGGCCGCACGCCGGCCTTCTCCAGCGCCGACAGGTATTTCGCGCTGGTGCCGAAGACGGTCATCTTCTCCTCTTCCGCGATGCGCCAGAGAATGCGTCCGTCTTCGGCGAAAGGCGCGCCGTCGTAGAGGATGAGCGTCGCGCCGGACGCGAGCCCGCTTGCGAGCCAGTTCCACATCATCCAGCCGCAGGTCGTGAAGTAGAACAGGCGGTCGCCGGGTCCGACGCCCGTGTGGAGCTGGTGTTCCTTCAGGTGCTGGATCAGCGTGCCGCCCGCCCCGTGCACGATGCACTTTGGCACGCCGGTGGTCCCGGAGGAGTACATGATGTAGAGCGGGTGGTCGAAAGGCAGCGATGCGAAGGACAGTTCGGCGCCGGGGATCGCGAAATCGTCCCACAGTGTTGCGTCGCCCGTTGCGGGCAGGTCGATGGTCTCCCCGGTAAACGGGACGACGACGGTGCGCTCGATGCTGTCGATTTGCTCGATAACGCCGGCGACCGGGCGCAGTGAATCCAGGCGTTTGCCGTTGTAGAAGTAGCCGTCGGCACAGAAGAGCACCTTCGGCTCGATCTGGCCGAACCGATCGACCACGCCGCTGATGCCGAAATCCGGCGAGCAGGACGACCAGATCGCGCCGATGCTGGACGTAGCGAGCATGGCAATGACCGCTTCGGCGCAATTGGGCAGGAAGCCTGCCACGCGGTCTCCCTTTTGCACGCCGGCGTCGCGGAGCGCTGCGGCGATGCCGGTCACCGCGCTCCTCAGCTCGTCGCATGACAGCTCCCGCCGCACGCCGTTTTCGCCTCGGGAGATAAGCGCGGGCTCATCGCCCTCGCGGCGCAGGAGGTGCGCGGCGAAATTCAGCTCGCTCCCGGGAAACCACCGCGCCGTCGTCATGTCGCCGGGCTGGCGCAGCACGTCGACGGCCGGTTTGCTGAATTCCAGGCCGCAGAACTCCGCCAGTGCCGGCCAGAATGCCGTGGGCTGCTCGATCGACCATTGGTGGAGTTGCCGGTAGTCGCCGGCTTCGTGGCCGGTCATGAAGCGGTACATGCCCGATGCTTCGCGGCGCTGCTCGCTCGGCTGCCAGATGATGGGATTGTCGGTCACGCCTGCCTTATCATGCTGCCTCACGATCCGTTTTCGATTATCGCAACAATCTTCCGGGCCTGCATGGAGCGCTGATTTGACCACGCACGAGCAACTGCCGCGGGAGATGCCGGCGGTGCGTATTGCGCGCCCGGGCGGTCCGGAGGTGCTGGAGCCGGTCACGGTGCCCGTGCCGGAACCCCGGGAAGGCGAACTGCTGGTGAAAGTCGCTGCGGCGGGCGTCAACCGGCCCGACGTCCTGCAGCGGCTCGGCAAATACCCGCTGCCGCCCGACGCCGATCCGTTGCCGGGACTCGAAGTCGCGGGCGAGGTGGCGGCCCTCGGCAAAGGCGCCGCGCGTTTCCGCATCGGCGATCGTGTGATGGCGCTGGCGCACGGCGGCGGCTATGCCGCGTACTGCCGGGTGCACGAATCGCACTGCCTCCCGGTGCCCGCGAATTTTTCGTTAACGATGGCAGCCGCGGTGCCGGAAACGTTCTTCACCGTGCATTACAACGTGTTCATGCGCGCGG
>DATABW010000415.1:0-3378 GCA_036259375.1 Woeseiaceae bacterium | reverse complement strand
GTCGTAGCGCCGGCACAGGCTCTGCAACCGCTGCAGCCACCCCGCGCTTGCGACGTTGATGCCACCTTCGCCCTGCACCGTCTCCACGATCACCGCGGCCGGCGCATCGACTCCGCTGCTGCCGTCGGCGAGCATGCGCTCGACATAGTCGAGCGTATCAACGCCCGCGCCCATGTAGCCGTCGTAAGGCATGAAACTGGTGTTGGCAAGGGCGATGCCGGCCGAGTCGCGGAACTTCGAGTTGCCGGTCGCGGCGAGCGAGCCGCCGGTCACGCCGTGAAAGCCGTTGGTGAAGGAAATGACGTTGGCTCGGCCCTTGATCTTGCGTGCGAGCTTGAGCGCCGCTTCGACCGCATTGGTGCCGGTCGGGCCGGGGAACTGGATCTTGTACGCCATGCCGCGCGGACGCAGGATCACGCGCTCGAACGTCTCGAGGAAGCGCTTCTTCGCGACCGTCGCCATGTCGAGGCCGTGAACCAGACCGTCCTCGGCGAGGTAGTCGACCACCTGCTGCTTGAGCAGCGCATTGTTGTGGCCGTAGTTGAGGGTGCCCGCGCCGCTGAAGAAGTCGATGTACTGCCTGCCGTCCTCGCTGATCAACAGCTCTCCGCGCGCCTTCGCGAACAAGGTCGGAAAGGTACGGATGTAGCCGCGCACTTCGGATTCCAGCCGGTTGAAGATTTTCAGGTTCATGACGAACTTCCTCCGCTTTATTTGCCCGGGAATGGGCCGATGCGAATCAACATCTCGCACTCGTGCGCCTCTTCGCCGAAAACGCTATCCGGGAAAAGGACGGTTTCGTTGATCGGCGCCCGCAGGTTGCGCGCGAGGCCCTGAAAGAGCGCGCGCGAAGCCGTGTTGGACGGGGATATGGTGGTTTCCAGGTACCGACACCCCATTACTTGGGGGCGCTGGATGAGTTCTTCGAGCAGGGCGGCGGCGACGCCCTTACCCCGCATGCGGGCATCGACGGCGACCTGCCAGACGAAGATCGTGTCGTCGCGCGCGGGCGGCTTGTAGGCCGAGACGAAGCCGACGACCTCTTCCGCTCGCGCGAGCACGCACGTGTCGGCGAAGTGCTCGCACAGCAGCAGGTAGGCGTAACGCGAGTTCAGATCGAGCGGCTCGCAGCGGGCGACCAGCCGATGAATGTCGGCCCCTTGCGACACCTCGGGCTTCGAGATGCAAATCGACCCGGGCTGCGACGTTTCGCAGCGAACAGTAGTCCCTGTCATACGACATTCCACTTTTCTTCCCGGCTTTTCGTGCCGGGGACGGTTCTGTTTCGTTCCGCGCGTACAGCGCGAGATTCAGGGGGCCGTGGGGGTGATCGGCCCGGTGGCGAGGATGGGCGAAGCGTCGAGCTCCTCCACCTCCATCAATGCGACGATGCGCTCGAGCGACAGTGCAATGGTCGCCTGCTCGAGCTCAGGCAATCGATTGAGCGCCACGGCGAGCGCCTTCTGCAGCGGTGAGGGTGCCGACTGCGCGAGAGCGATGCCTTCGGGCGTCGCGGAAACCTGGACGAGCCGACGATCGGCCCGCATCCGGGTGCGGGTGACGAGCCCTTTTTCCTCGAGCCGGTCGAGGATTCCGACCACCGTGCTGGGGCTCAGGTGCACTTCCCGGCTGATCGTCGTCGCCGTTACCGCCCCGCGCGCTGCGATGGTGAGCAGACACACGAGCTGAGGCGCGGTGATCCTGTTGGTCGCCGAAAGGTGCCTGGAGTAAAGCTCCACGGATCGAATGATCCGACGCAGCGCCGTCAGGATCCGCAGGTCGTAGCGCATGCTTCCCTGCGCTGGGGTCTGCTTCTGCCCGTCGACATCACTGCCCGGCGTCGACGCGTGCTTCTGCCCGACAGACGGCACCGCATCTGCACGCGCCACGCCATTCTGCGAAGGCTCCGGGCTCCGGTGCGGCAGCGCGGGCTGGGAAGGTGACGTCTCCGGGCGACGCTTTTCGGTTTCGACGATCAAGTGCTTGGTCAAATCGTTTGAGCTGAAATCATTCGGGTCCGGATTAAAACCCGATTCCGGCCGACGGTCAAATCCGGGGGTTCACGTAGGAGCGAGGGCTCTCCGATCAGGAGTGCCGACTGCTTGCCAGCAAGGGAATTGGCGGATCAGTGGTGATATCGCAGCTATGGTGCCCGGCCAGGCAGCGCCATCTGCGTCTGAGTAACCATGGCAATGGTGCGGCCTTCGCTATCCTTGACCGTGGTCTGCCACACGGAGGTGGTGCGCCCGACGTGCAGCGGAACGCATACCGCTCGGATCTCGGCGCCCGTTCCGGCGCTGAAGAAGTTGGTTTTCGATTCCAGGGTGCCGCCGCGGTAGCCGGCCGGGCGGTGCATCGCGGCTCCGAGCGCGCCGAGCAGATCGGCGAAGGCCATGATCGCTCCGCCGTTGACGCGGCCGTTGTGGTTCATGTGCCGCGGCAACAGTTTCATCTGTGCCGTGATCCGCTTCGGCGTGAGCGCGGTGATTTCGAAGCCGAGCGTTCGCGCCATGCCGCCGGAGAGAATTTTCCGGCAATACCCGGCGGCGACCTCGTCGAGGCCGGCGGTCACCTCGTCGAGCCGATTGTTCGAGCGGTTTTTTCTCGTGGCCATGATCCCCCGGCTGCCATCAACCCACCCGCAGCGACTCGCCCACTGCGGTCCAGTACGGCAGCGCGACGGCGATCACCACCACGATCGCGACCAGCGTCATCCAGACGCCGAAGCGGAAGATCTCCGGGGCGCTCAGAAAGCCACGCTGATAGACGGCGAGCGACGACGCGCTTTGCGCGGGATAGTACAGCACGGCATCGCCGGCAATCATGACGGCAAGGCCGCAGATCACCGCGTTGACGCCCGCGGTCGTTCCGATCGACATCGCCACCGGAATCGCGATGGCGAGAAACCCGGTGATGTTGGGGATGAGGAGCCGCAGCGGAATCGAGCATACGAGCAGGGTGAGGATCACCAGGACCGGCGAGTCGTGAAAGGCGGGCACCTGCGCCACCACGAGGCTCGCAAGCCAGGCACTGGCGCCGCTCGCGACCAGCGCCTTGGCGAGCGACAGCGACGAGGCAAGGACGAAGAAGTTGCTCCAGCCGATGTCGCGCTCGAATTCGCTCCAGCTGAGCACGCCGATACGCGGCATCAGCAGGAAGGCCCAGGCAGCGATCGCGGCCACCGCCGGGTGCCAATGATGCAACGCGTCGGTCAACCACAGGGCCGAAGCGCAGAGCGTGATGACGATCGTGCGTCGTTCTCTGGGATCGAGCCGAGTGGGCGGCGCCGCCGGCAACGGACGCAAGGGCTCGTCGAAGCCTTCCCGGTAGATCACGTAGATCGAAGCCGAGCCGATGACCAGCAGCGCCAGGTAAGGC
>DATABW010000414.1:0-3225 GCA_036259375.1 Woeseiaceae bacterium | reverse complement strand
CAGTGGTCGAAGCTGATATTCAATTCCGTCGTCAACAGCATCGGCGCCGTCACCGACCTGCCGCATGTGAAGGAATTCGCCAAAACGGACCGGCCGTCCGATCTCGGCAGCGTCGTGTGGGCGATGATGGAGGAGGGCAAGCGAGTCGCGGCGGCGCAAGGGATCGAGTTGTACGAGGATCCCTGGGAGATGAACGTTCGGGCGGTCAGCCACGGGCAGACCGGGCAGGACGATTATGCGCACGTCTTTTCGATGCTGAGCGACGTGCGGGCAAGGCGGCCGACGGAAATCGACTGGCTGACCGGCGCGATCGTCCGGGAAGCGGAAAGTCTCGGGATACCGGTGCCGTTACACGAAACGCTGTTCGGGCTCGTCAAGGGGCTGGAACAAAGCTGGCGAACATCCTGAAGAGCGGAGGATAAGATGAAAGTTTGCATCGTTGGATGCGGCGCGATCGGCAGCCTTTTCGCTGCCCACCTGGCCAAGCTGGAAGACATCGAAGTATGGGCGTTCGATCTCGATGAGAAGCATATCGGCGCCATAAAGGCGAACGGGCTGAGGTTGTCCGGCAAGAGCGTTGTGCATTCCTATCCGCGCGCCACGACGGATCCGGGCGAAATACCGGCCTGCGACTTCGGCATCGTCGCGACGAAATCGATGCACACCCGCAAGGCAATCGAAGCTACCGCCGCAAGTTTCCGGCACGGGGCGGTTTGCAGCGTGCAGAACGGGGTAGGCAATGAGGAGATCATCGCCGAATACGTGCCGCGGGTCATCCGAGGCACGACGTTCCCCGCGGGGCACATCGTCGAACCGGGGCACGTGGAGCAGGACACCGGCGGGAAGACCTGGATCGGGCCCTTCGAGCCACGTTCCGCGTCCATGGCCGAAATCGAAGTGCTTGCGGCACGAATGAACGAGGCCGGCATGGAAACGCTCGCGATGGAGGATTCCCGCGGCGCGCAATGGACAAAGCTCATTTTCAATGCCGCCACCAATCCCGTGGGTGCGCTGACCGGGCTGGCGCATGGCGTTGCCTGCGATGTGCCGTCGCTCAGGAAAGTGATTTCGCAGCTGGTGGCGGAAGGCGTAGCAGTGGCGGCTGCCCTGGGCATCAAGCTGGACAGCGATCCGGATCAGCTCGTCGACCATGCCCGCGAGGTCGCCTATCACCATAAAGCCAGCATGCTGCAGGATGTGCTGGTGCGCCGGCCGACCGAGGTCGCCGCACTGAACGGCGGGATCGTCACGTTCGGCCGGGAGGCTGGCGTTCCCACACCCCTGAACCAGGCGATCTGGGCCCTCGTAGAAGGCCTGGAAGCATCCTGGAGCCGTAAACAACCGTAAGAGAGAGACTCAATGTCAGGCAAAAAGCAATTCCAACCGAGCCGCCAGGAAATCGACCGGCGCTATGCCAACACGCGCGCCGCGATGGCCGAGGCGGGACTGGACGCCTTGATCGTGAGCGGCAGCGAATACACGGGATTCGAGGGCGCGGTCCGGTACATGTGCGGCTTCCACATCCTGCACCGTTACGCCTACGTGCTGGTGCCGCTGGAAGGCGAGCCGACCGCAGTGTTCCCCAAGGAAGCGACCTGGGTCGGCGATCACACGAACACGTTCGTCGAGCGGCAGGAGAAAACGCTGAACTGCGGCGAATGGATGGCCGGCGAATGCAAAGCGCGGGGTTACGGGCGAGTCGGTATCTACGGGCTGAACTTCATCATGCCGGTTCGGGACTACCGGGCGCTGGCGGATGCCGGCCTCGAGCTCGTCGATTTCGACGAGGAGTTCGACCATTCGCGAGCGGCGAAGAGCGACGAGGAGCTCGCGTCGGTGCGCCACTCGATGGAAATCAACAAAGCGGGCGTCCTGGCGGTCGTGCAGGCTTACCGCGCCGGCATGACGGAGGCGGAATTGATGGCCGTCGCCGAACAGAAATTCACGTCCCTGGGCACCGCGCGCAACACGATGGACATGGTCCTCGTCGGCCCCGACGGTTCCCTGCTGCCGCAGATGGTTTTCCCCGATCCGCATCGGCAGGTGAAGGATTCGGACGGCCTGCTCTACGGGCTCGAAGTGGCCGGTGAAGGAGGCCACTGGGTCGAGTTTTCGCGGCTCCTTGCGCCGCAGGGAATCGACAAGGAAACCGAGCGGCTGATGGCGGCGTACGAGGAGTTCCATTCCCTGGTTGAAGAAAACCTCAAAGCAGGCTCGAGCGCGAACGACGTACACCGCAAGTGCATCAAACCGTTCGAAGGCAAAGGCTGGCGCCTCGGCCACGTCTCGGGTCACTCGATCGGCATGACGATGATCGAGTTTCCGAGGATCGGAGAAGGCACGGAGTTCGAACTGCCGGAAAACATGGTGTGTTCGCTGCATCCGCACGTGATGACCGAGGATCGGAAGTCGTGCCTCTATTTTCAGGAAACCTTTCGCGTCGGCAAGTCCGGCGGCGAATCACTATCGGGCGTGCCGGTAACGTATTACCGGGGCGGCGAGGCGAGCCTTTGACGCGGCCGCTACGGATATCAGGAGAAGCGTAATGAGCGACGGAAGACCCAATGTGGGCGTTATTTTCAAATCTTACGAGCCGCTACGGGCCATCCAGAACTATGCGCGGCAGACGGAAGAGTCGGGCTATCCCGGCGGCTTCTGGATAGCCGAGGCATACCACTGGTTCCGCAAGTACGGACACGAATCGCGCGGCTGCTTTACGACGCTTGCGGCGGCCACCATGTCGACGAGCAGGATTCCGATCGGCCTCGGCATTACGTCGCCCTATATGCGGCATCCGACGATCCAGGCGTCCGAGTGCAACGCAATCGATGAACTGTCCGGCGGACGTTTCATCATGGGCCTCGGCGCCGGCAAAGTCGGCACGGAGTACCTCGACCTCGACATGCAGAAGTTCACGCCGGTGAAGACGCACAAGGAATCGATCGATATGATCCGCGGCATCGCAAGCGGCGAGAAGTTTGCGTACGAAGGTGAGTTGTTCAGGTGCGACATGCCCGCTATCGATCGAGCGGGCAGGGGATTGCGAACGGATATTCCGGTGTACATCGGTGCGACGGGGCCCTATATGCAGAAGCTGGCCGGGAAGATGGCCGACGGGCTGCTGTTGCCCGGGCTGACCTCACCCGGCTTCACGCGCTATGCGCACGAGAACTGCCGGGCGGGCGCCAAATCCGTGAACCGGACGCTGCCCCCGAATTTCCCTGT